>JAICIM010000506.1 GCA_025928885.1 Ktedonobacteraceae bacterium
ACATATGGAGTTCCAGGACACGCCGCCGCAACATCTGCTCGGCCTCCGCCAGTTGCACCCGATTATTGATGCCGATCGCCTCATCCAGCATGCCGGTGACGGTCTCGATAACGCGCTCCTGCGCACCAGCAATCCCCACCAGATCGGTCAGGTAATACTCGCCCGAAGGATTGCGCGGCAAGGCTTTTAACACGGACCAGAGCCACTTGCGATCAAAGCAATACACGCCTGAATTGACCTCTTTGATGCGTTTCTGTTCCGGGGTTGCCCGCTTCACTTCGACGATCTCGCGCACCCGCCCGCTCCCATCGCGCACTACGCGGCCAAAATCAGAGGTTTCATCAGCCATTGCGGTTAAAAATGTTACCGTCGCCCGGTGAGCAAGATGCTCTACCAGCAATTGTGCCAGCAGCTCGCTTCTGACCAGCGGCGTATCGCCGTAACAGACCAGCACCGTCTCTGGCAGCGGGTCGAGCGCCTCGACGACCGATTGGGCCGAGAGAACGGCATGTCCGGTACCTAATTGTTCGTGTTGCAGCGCATAGTGGCAGCGATCACCAAAGGCCTCTTCTACCTGTTCGGCTTCGTGACCAAGCACGACAATGGGACGATGGGTGGAAACTGAACCGGTAAGTGGTGCAAAGGAAGAGGTTGCAGGGATAGACTCGACAGCTTTCAAGACATGAGCCAGTAGAGGCGCTCCGGCCAGGGAGTGAAGCACCTTTGGCAAATTTGAACGCATCCGAGTACCCTTACCAGCGGCAAGGATTACGGTCGCATAAGTATTCATAGCAGGATGTATTAATCCTTTTCTGTTCTCTATGACATCAGAGGGGATGAATAAAAACAGACATGAGAACATCCCATGTCTACTTCATCAAGAGAAATATTGGCTCGGGTGCCTGGATTCGAACCAGGGATGTCGGTTCCAAAGACCGATGCCTTACCGCTTGGCCACACCCGAACGAGCTATGCACATAGCATGCACACCTTTTTGTTTATATCAGACAACAGCCATGAAGCTGCATCTCACACGGATGTATAGTACACTAAATAGTGAGATTTGTCAACAACTAGTTTTGTGAGCAACTCGCTCTCTTGACGCTCTCTATGTGCGGTGCTATGCTGCAAAAGAGAGCAACGAAGCGAAACAGTGTAACAACTGTGTTCCCTACCATCGATGTTGAGAGGAACCTGTAGACAATGGCCATTATCGAGACACATATAGATCGGCAGAGCAGCGATTTTCAAGAGAACGCTCAATACTTCTATCAGCAACTCGACCAGTTGCAACAGCGAATACAGCAGGTGCAGCAGGGCGGAGGTCCAACTGCCATCGCAAGGCACCGCAAACGCAATAAGCTCCTGGCAAGAGAGCGCATCCAGCTCCTGTGCGATCCCAATACACCTTTTCTGGAATTCAGCCCGCTGGCCGCCTGGGATATGTACGACAATGATGCCCCTTCAGCGGGTATCGTCACTGGCATCGGGCTAGTCGAAGGGCAGGAATGTATCATTATCGCCAACGACGCAACGGTCAAAGGCGGCACCTATTATCCCATGACGGTCAAAAAACACCTGCGTGCTCAGGAGGTCGCCGAACAGAACCATCTCCCCTGCATCTATCTGGTTGATTCGGGCGGCGCATTCTTGCCGCTTCAGGCCGACGTTTTCCCCGACCGCGACCACTTCGGGCGCATCTTCTACAATCAGGCCCGCATGTCAAGTCAGCGCATCCCTCAGATCGCAGCGGTGATGGGATCATGTACGGCGGGCGGTGCCTATGTACCAGCCATGAGCGATGAAACGGTGATCGTGCAGGGAAATGGCACCATCTTTCTAGGAGGGCCACCGCTGGTCAAAGCTGCCACCGGCGAAGAGGTCAGCGCCGAAGATCTGGGCGGCGCTGATGTCCACTGCCGCATTTCGGGCGTCACCGACCATTACGCGGTCAATGATGAGCACGCACTGGCGATCTGTCGCAGCATCGTCTCGCATCTGAATTGCCGCAAATACATCCCCTGGGATATCCGTCCAGCACGTCCCCCGCGCTATGATCTCAACGATCTTGCCGGGATCATTCCCAAAGACAGCCGCAAGAGCTATGATGTACGCGAGGTCATTGCCCGGCTGGTTGATGATAGCGATTTTCATGAGTTCAAAGAGTTGTACGGCACCACGCTCGTTTGTGGTTTTGCGCGACTTATGGGCTATCCAGTGGGCATCATCGCCAACAACGGCATCCTCTTCTCCGAAAGCGCCCTCAAGGCGACCCACTTTATCGAACTGTGCAGCCAGCGCCAGACCCCACTCATTTTCCTGCAAAACATTACCGGCTTCATGGTCGGGCGGCAATATGAGAATGGCGGCATCGCAAAGGATGGCGCAAAGATGGTCATGGCGGTCACCAACGCGCCTGTGCCGCGCTTCACCGTCATCATCGGTGGCTCGTTTGGAGCAGGCAACTATGGTATGTGTGGCAGAGCATATTCGCCGCGCCAACTCTGGATGTGGCCCAACGCTCGCATCTCGGTGATGGGAGGGCTACAGGCAGCAACGGTGCTGGCAACCGTGCGCAAAGAAGGGCTGGCATCACGCGGCCAAACGATGTCTCAAGTAGAGGAGAGCGAATTTATGCAGCCTATCCTCGACAAGTATGAAGAAGAGGGCAATCCATACTACAGTACTGCACGCCTCTGGGATGACGGCATCATTGATCCACGCGATACACGCACCGTTCTGGCTTTAGGCATCGCCGCCTCACTCAACGCCCCCTTGCCTGATACATCGTTCGGCGTCTTCAGAATGTGATACCCATGCATCAAAGTGGCAAGCAAAAAACGTATGTATTATGAGGTGTGTTGGCGAAACACGCCTCATAATATGAATACGCAACGATGATCAACACTCTGTTGAGCAGTAGAAAAGGAATGCAGTATGTTAAAGGCAATTCAGTGTGACCCCCATGAACACAATTTTAAACGGGTCACGAGCTTAGAAGAGGTACGCGAGATCAAAAAAGATCCCTCCTCGATCTTCTGGCTCGATCTGGAGAATCCAGAGGAACACGATCTGGCAAAGATCGGCGAGGAGTTCCACCTTCACCCCCTGGCAATCGAAGACGCCACGCATGAACATCAGCGACCCAAAGTGGAAGAATATGAACAGTTCTATTTTGTGGTCTTTTATACGGCCAATCGACAGGAGAAAACCAACGATCTTGCTGTCAACGAACTGGATATGTTCCTCGGCAAGAACTATCTCATCACCGTTCATGAGAAGCCGATGCCTGAATTAGACGAGGTTGAGCAGCGTTGGACGCGCAACGTGAAACAACTGGAATGGGGCATTGGCGTCCTGCTGTATTCGCTGCTTGATACAATCGTAGACCGCTACTTTCCGCTGGTCGATGCGCTGGTCGATCAGGCCGAAGACCTGGAAGATCGCATGTTTATGAGCGGCGCACGCAATAACTCGGCCTTCACCCTCGAACTCATCGAACTCAAAAAGCACTTTTTAGCCTTACGCCGCATTGCTACCCCGGAACGCGATGTCCTCAACGTCCTGACCAATCGCGATAATCCACTGTTTGACGAACGGGTTTTAATCTATTTCCGCGACGTGTATGATCATATTACACGCCTGGCCGATACCGTCGATCTCTATCGCGATCAGTTAAGCACCACAATGGATGCAAATCTCTCTATTGTCTCAAATGACCTCAACAAAGTGATGCGTACGCTGACGGTCGCGTCTATCATTTTGATGGTTGATGCATTAATAGCCAGCATTTATGGAATGAATTTTGATAATATACCAGAACTACATTTAAAATACGGGTACTTTGGTGCTTTGATCGTGATGGCGCTGCTTTCAATTGCGCTCGCTATTGGCTTTAAACGGATGAAGTGGCTCTAGCTCCAGATTTAAAAAGATTGGGAGGAGACAATGACAACGTACAGGCATATCACCGTCGAGTATAGCCTTGCCAATAAAATCGCAACAGTGACGTTGCGCCGTCCTGACATTCACAATGCATTTAATGCACAAATGATCCAGGAGCTGCTCCAGGCTTTTCTGGCGTTAAGTACAGAGGAGCAGCTACATGGTATTATCCTGACCGGCGAGGGGGCTTCTTTTTGCGCTGGTGCCGATATTAAGCACATGCAGGAAACGGTGGGCTATACCGCTGAACAAAACCTCGCAGATGCCTTGCAGTTGGCAGACATGTTGCATACGATCAATGTCTGCCCATGTCCTGTGATCGCCCGCATCAATGGAGCAGCACTGGGAGGAGGTGTCGGGCTGGTGGCCGTGAGCGATATTGCCATTGCGGTTGAGCCTGCGCGTTTTGGCTTCAGCGAGGTCAAGCTAGGCATTGTCCCTGCGGTCATCTCGCCCTATGTGCTCAACAAGATTGGGGAGAGCAACGCCCGCGCACTCTTCACGACAGGCGAACGTTTCCAGGCCACCCGCGCCCAGACAATTGGGCTGGTGCATAGCGTTGTGCCGCCTGAACAGCTCGATGATGCCATCAATAAAACTGTACGAGAGTTGCTAAGCAGTGGCCCTCATGCGCTTCGTGCAAGTAAGATGCTAGCCTTAACGGTGGGAAAGATGAGTTATGAAGAGGCACGCAACTACACGGCGCAAATGATCGCCGGGCTGCGCGTCAGCGACGAGGGACAGGAGGGGCTGCGAGCCTTTTTAGAGAAGCGCAAACCACAATGGATGCAAACAAAGTAGTAAGCGAGAAACAACGATGTTTAGCAAAATCCTTATCGCCAATCGTGGCGAAATCGCCGTCCGTATCATGGCGACCTGCCGTGAAATGGGCATACAAACCGTTGCCATCTATTCTGAGGCTGATCGCGATGCTCGCCACGTCTACGAAGCCGATGAAGCGTATGAGATAGGGCCAGCTCCGGCGGCTCAAAGCTATCTGAACATTGAGAAGATCATTGCGACCGCTCAAAAAAGCGGTGCGCAGGCCATCCATCCCGGCTACGGTTTTTTATCTGAAAACGCCGCTTTTGCCGACGCCTGCGCCGAAGCGGGCATTGTGTTCATCGGACCGTCTGCTGCGGCAATGCGGCTGATGGGATCAAAAATTGCTGCGAAACAACTGGCACAGGAGGCCGGAGTCCCTACAGTTCCCGGCTACGATGGAGCAAGCCAGAGCCACGCCACGCTATTGCAAGAGGCCGAACGCATCGGCTTTCCGCTGCTGATCAAAGCCTCGGCTGGTGGTGGTGGCAAAGGTATGCGAACCGTTACCAGT
>JAICIM010000053.1 GCA_025928885.1 Ktedonobacteraceae bacterium
AACGCATTGCCGAACATATGGAGCGCTCGTGGCGTATCATTCCTCACGCGACGGCCTTTGACGAGCTTGACGGTACCGAACTTGTGGCACTGCGGCAGGTGCTCAAGCCGAGGGCGGAGCAGCGCGGCGTTCGGCTCACCTATATGCCGCTGCTGGTCAAGCTCCTGCTCCCACTGCTCAAAGAGTTTCCTATCTTCAATGCCAGTCTCGACGAAGAGCGGCGCGAGATTATCTATAAGCGCGTCTATCATATAGGCATTGCCGCCGACTCGCCGGAGGGCCTGCTTGTGCCGGTGCTGCGCCATGCCGATCAACTCTCGCTGATCCAGATTGCACAACAGCTTGAGCATCTGATTGCCGCAGCTCAGAAGCGCACGTTGGCGCTCTCAGAGGTATCAGGTAGTACGTTTACGCTCAACAATATCGGCAGCTTTGGTGGCAGCAGCGGTACGCCGATCATCAATTATCCAGAGGTGGCGATCATCGCGGTCGGTCGCTTGCAGGAGAAGGCGATTGTGCGCAACGGCACCATTCTTGCGCGAACAATGATGCCGCTGGCGCTCTCGTTCGATCATCGCGTCATTGATGGTGCGCTGGCGGGAAGGTTTCTGGCGCGTTTCAAAGATCTGGTAGAGCATCCCCAGCAATTACTGCTTGATCTGGTTTAAACGAAAGGAGCGGTTATGGTTGTTGGCGATGTGACGACCGCCGTTGATGTGCTGGTGCTGGGAGCCGGGCCAGCTGGATATGTTGCGGCGATTCGCGCGGCGCAACTGGGAAAGCATGTCACGCTGATCGAGCCGGAACAGGCCGGGGGAACCTGCCTCAATCGCGGCTGTATCCCCCTCAAAGCGCTGCTTTCGGCGACCGAGCTATATCAACAGACGGGCCAGGAAGAGCTTGCCGCAATGGGGATCAGTGTGCCGTCGGTCTCGTTTGATTGGGCAAAGATGCAGGCATGGAAGCAGAGTGTGGTGGAGCGCCTCGCCGATGGGGTGCGCCGCCTGATCGCTGGCAATAAGATCGATCTGGTCAAGGGAACGGGCTGGTTTCTCAATGCCGAAGAGGTGCGCGTCGAGGGCGAATATGGCTCTCATCGTTTCAAATTCGACCACTGCATCATTGCGACGGGAGCCAGCCCTCGTCCTCTCGATGGTGGCATACAGGCGATGACTCCCGAAGAGGCGCTTCAAATTACGGATTTGCCAGAACAGGTGAGCATCTTTGGCGATGATTATATTGCGCTCGAACTGGCGACGGTCTTTGCTCGTCTGGGGGTGCAAACGAAGCTGCTGCTGCCCGGAGAGCAATTGTTGCCGGGCGTTGATCCCGTTGCTCTGCGTCTGGTTCAGGCCGGGCTACGCAAGCTGCATATCCAGACCAGAACTAATGTTGCGGTAAGTGATCTTACGGAGCAACCTTTGATTGCCTCGTGTGGCGTGGTGCCAAACACGGCTGGCCTGCATCTGGATGCTTGCGGCGTCGAGGTCAACGACGATGGCTGCATTCGCGTCGATGCGATGATGCGTAGCAGCGTGGCGAGCATCTATGCGGTGGGCGATTGTTGTAGCGCGTCTGCTGGTCGCAATTTAGCCAGCGTTGCCATCAAGCAGGGGAAGGTTGCCGCCGAAGTTCTCGCGGGTCAGCGCGTCCAGTTTGCGCCGCTGGTGATCCCGCGCGTGGTGCATACGACGCCGGAGCTGGCAACCGTTGGCTATTCCGCGAGTGAGGCGAGTCAGGCCGGATATACCGTCAAAGTCGGGCGCTTCCCTCTGGCCGCGAATGGTCGAGCGCTGACCCTCAACATCGATAACGGTGTGGCGTTGCTGGTGGCGAATGCTGAGGATGAGGCGCTGCTAGGGGCGACGCTGGTTGGTCCTCGCGCTGGCGATCTGATTGCTCAGGTGGCTCTGGCAATCGAGATGGGGGCAACGCTGATCGATCTCTCCGAGATTCTCTTCGCCCATCCTGGCCTGAGCGAAACGCTGCAAGAGAGCGCCGATGCAGCGCTGCAGCGGGCCGTTCACATGCTGGCAAAACCGGGATAAAGGTCAGCTACATTTCACTCCTGCATAATAATGCTATACAAGAATACCTTGTATAGCATTATTTATTTGCATCTATCCTATTAATAAATATTTAATAGCATTATGTATAAAAGTATGATATATTGCCATTGGCAAGTGCATAAATCCCATAACCCATCCATTTGATAAACGTCCACTGTTTTGGCACCTGATGTCTACGAAAAAAACTATACAGATAGTCCCTGACGACCGTAAGTGCGCCAGTCCGGTATACCCATTCAATAAAGTGTCATGGTTTTGTGCATTGTACGAGGTTTTGTCGTTGTGAGTGGGTCAATGGATTGTATTTCATTGACGTTATGATGGTAAGGAGTTTTTTATGAAGGATGCATTTCCTGATGTAAAGCAGGGCAAGGCTGATAAGGCGTCTCAAGAGAGCGTTGAGCCGGAGGCAAAGAAGCCGTCAGGAATTTTTGAGTGGTGGTATAAGTGGACCGCAGTGCCGGAGCCGCCCGCCAGCGCTAGCTTCCTCAAGCGTGAAGAGGCGCGTAAAGTGCGGATGTTGAGCACCATTTTATTGTTTTTTCTGCCTACACTGGTCATCGTGTTGCCTACGACCTTTTTCATGCCCATTGTTTATGCACGTTATGCCGATCTGGCGCTGATTACTGCTGCAACGATGTCGCTGTTCTTGAACCGTGTTGGCAGGGTGACGAGTGCCGCGCTGATTCTTGTGTTGGGATTTGAAGCTGCCCTGACACTTGTCGTCTTAACAACCAATCCGCTTGATGCGACCGTATTTCAGGTCTATGATTTATACGCGATGGTTGAGCTATTCGCCGTTTCGTTGCTGCCGATCCGCAGCGTATTTGCGATTGCGGGTTGCAATTCTGTGTTTTTCTGGGTCGATCTGCTCTACCAGAAGGCCACGCCCACGCTGGCACCAGATATAGCGCAACAATTTTTGCCGATTGTATCGCGCCCGATCATCCTAGAATTTATTGTTGCTGCCGTCTCGTTTCTCTGGGTGTCGAGCGCCACAAAAGCGATTATGCGTGCCGACCGTGCGGAGATGGTGGGCCGCCTGGAACATGCTCTGGTTGACCAGAAGCGAGAGTTGGAGGAGGGCGTGGCCCAGATCTTACAGACGCACGTTGAGGTTGCCAACGGTAATTTGAATGCCCGCGCTCCGTTGAATCAGGATAACGCCCTCTGGCAGATTGCGCGTGCGCTGAATGTGTTGCTGGTGCGGTTGCAGCGTGCCGCGATCGCCGAAAGAGATCTGCACCGTGTTGAGCAGTCGGTAACGCAATGTGTCAGCATTATGCAGCATGCCGAGGAAGAGCAGCAGCTGCCCCGCTTACCGTTTACGCATACTGTGATCGATCCGTTGATTGCCGCGCTTCAAGGCAAAACGCTGGCGTACACACAGGCACCATTTCTTCAGCGCAGTCAGCCCACGAAATCCCACATTGACGCTTCCAAGCCACTTTCACAGTAAATCAGCTGTTGCTGGAAGTGTTGTAAGAAAGGGTTGTGTCCAGGGCATCCAGCACCTGTACGATGTCCTGGCAGACCTCTACCATCACCTGTGGAATCCACTCCTCCGGGCGCGGGTCGTCAGGCAACAGGACAGGACTCTTCTCATCTTCGTCAATCTGAGGGCGTGCATAAAAATGGTGGAGATCAAACTGACCATGCAGGCCATCGGGATGCCAGATTGGCAGCTCTACGCGCTGATGCAGTGTGAGCATCTCTGGTCGCAAACGATTCTCGTGCAGTACCATACTGATGCCTGGTTGTGTCTCTATCGTGCGTTTGCTATGTTCGCTGGCTCGCAACCTGAGCCTCTGGATGAGCGCGAGCAGCGTCTCTTCAGCGATAGCAACCCCTTGTAGTGGGAGCGTATAGGTGAGTTCGATCACCAGGGGTGGGATCGTAGCGGTATGCTGGTGTGAGCAGTCCTGTTCAGGTTCATGGAAGAAATCGCAGATGCCGGATGGCCCCTCCAGCGAGAGCACGGTATCGAGCGGTCCCCAGCCAAAACTCATGGTGCAGGTGCTGCGCTGCTCAATATCTTCGCACATGCCAACGTGACAGGCGCAGGCAAACTCGCGTTCAAGTGTGCGGGCGTTCGTCCAATATTCAGGGTGGGTCATCAGTTGGATGCTGGCGGCGGCCTTCAGGAAATATCCAGTGACATCTTCAAATGTTAACACGTAATTGACTCCTTCTCTGTATCCCTTTGTGACGATATTTCCCGGCTGCCATGTTATTTATCAACGCCTCTCATCTATCCCACCTTGCATCATATCCACCTTGCAGGCAGCACGATATACCAGCTTTCCTTCACGACGCGTTTCCGTCCTCTATATTACTGATGTCTTCCCTATGTGTCAATATGACCGGAAAAATCTTCTCGCTGCATGCTTCTTGCTCTCTGTGGTACAGTGGTAGCACATACAGATGGGTGCCAGTATTTTGCCCGCCTACAAACACAAGAGAAGGAGTCCTCTTATTATGGTTGATATTCGTCTCCAACGGATGGCGCGTGTCCTTGTTGGCTATTCGCTCGGCATCAAAAAGGGAGATCGGCTGGCGATTACGTCAGGAATGCAGGCCGCGCCTCTGGTGCGCGAGATCGTGCGCGAGGCAATCCATGCAGGTGCATATCCTGAAACGTTTGTGAGTCTGCCCGGCGTGCAGGAGATCCTCCTCAAAGAAGGCTCAGACGAACAGCTCTCCTATATCCCCGCCGCACAACGGATGATCTTTGAAGAGTATGAGGCCATGCTTCAGATCTTTTCACAAGACAACACCAAAGAATTGAGCGGCGTGAATCCGGCACGCATGGCGATTGTGCAGCAAGCGCGGCACGATATATTGCAAACCTATATGCAGCGTGCGGCCAACGGATTGTTGCGCTGGAACATCACCATGTTTCCCACTCAGGCCCACGCCCAGGATGCTGAGATGTCCCTGAGCGATTTTGAGGATTTCATCTATCGCGCCTGCTTCCTCGACGACGAAGATCCGGTTGCTCGCTGGCAGCAGTTGTCGCAGCAGCAGGAGCTACTCATTAACTGGCTTAAAGGGAAGCGCACCGTGCATTTGCGCGGACCGGATACCGACCTGACCTTCTCCGTAGAGGGGCGTATCTTCGTGAACGACGACGGACACTACAATCTACCGGGCGGCGAGTTTTTCACTGGACCCGTTGAAGATAGCGCTAACGGAGTCATCCGTTATAGCTTTCCGGCCTCTTTTGGCGGTCGCTCCGTCGAAGATGTGCGGCTGCGCTTTGAAAATGGGCGCGTCGTCGAGGCTACGGCGGCTCAGGGCCAGGACTATCTCGACAAAATGCTTGCCCTGGATGAAGGGGCGCGTCGCATCGGTGAGTTCGCCTTTGGCAACAATCGCAATGTGGATCGCTGCACCAAAAACGTCCTGTTCGATGAGAAGATGGGCGGTACGGTCCATCTGGCCCTGGGTGCCAGCATCCCCCAGACGCTGGGTGTGAACCAGTCGGCGCTCCACTGGGATATGGTCTGTGATCTGCGCCAGGGCAGCGAGATTCGCGTGGATGGCGAATTATTCTCGCAAGACGGGCAGTTCGTCGTCTAATCGAATGAAGGGAACCCGGAAACGAGTTTGCCAGCATTTCGTTTCCGGGTTGTGCGTTGTATGCGTTTAAAAGAGCGCGTTATCTCATTAGTACATGGGACGGATAGAGAGAATGGTGTAGACCGTTACGCCCCCTGGCGTGGTAACAGTGACCTCTTCATCTGCTTTGTGTCCCATCAGCGCTTTACCAACCGGCGATTGATCGGATATCAAGCCTGCTTTGGGATCGGCTTCAAATGTTTCGACGAGCTTGAAGTGACGCTTGGAACCGCTTTCGGTCTCGACCTCTATCTGCGTGCCAATACGTACAGTGAGTGGACCATCTTCCTGGGTGTGCATGTCTGGTGCCATGACCTCTGCAATCGCCAGCAGTTGCTCTAGTTGCAGGATCTCCCCTTCAACTTTAGCTTGCTCGTTTTTTGCATCCTCGTAGGCACTACTTTCGCTGATGTCACCAGCTTCTTTGGCTTCATGAATGTAATCAGCAGTTTCTCTTCGCTTCACATTGCGCAAGTAATCCAGTCGCTCCATCTTTTTTGCGAAGCCTTCTGGCGTTAAACGGACTACTTTGCGTTCTGATCTGGCATCACTCTGTCCACCAATACTCATTGCTAAACTCCTCCTGGTTTTGAGGCTCTCGACCTCTTGCAGGTCTTTTCCAGACTTTCTTCGCCTCTCTGATTGTTTCGGTCCTCTTACTTCTCTATTACTCTTTGACTCGCTACATTCCTCCCATTGGCCTCCTCACCGCAACCTGGCTTTTTCGCTCAAGAGAACTCGCTCTCCATCCCCTGTACACCACTTTCCACTCTTGCTGGAAGAGAGGATGAAATGAATTGACAATAGGATCGCGTCCTGGCTACGCGCTCTCTAATTGCCATCTCGTCATGATTGAGGCTTTAATGATTATAACCTCAGCGTTTCAATATATCATAAAACGCAAGGGCTTAACACACATGAGGGAGATTATACGTTGTGATTCTCTGAACGTCAAGAGATTACAGCCCACTTTTTCGCGCTTTTTTGTGTATCTATAATCTTCTTTCTGTATATGAGAGACAACGCATCATTTTCCGTATCTTACACGCCGGAATTTGTTCCTGATAGGTATAACGGGTTACTTTTCTTTTCCGTTGCTAATAAAGCGGAAAAGCTGTGTGCCACAGACGGGACATACCCCGCTCATCGCGCTTCTCCCCTTCTTTGTAACGATTTGTTTGGCGTCCAACATGACGCGTTTCTGCCGGCACTTGACGCAGTACGCTTCGATAGACTCTGCCTCTGATACGTTTGCCGCTGCCTCTGCGGTTGCAGTTTCTATCTGTATTGGTTCCTGGATGGGAGCGTCCGCAGACTGCGACGGGATCGGCGTTGTAGCCGCTGGTGGTGTCTCTATAGCTGTGGTACTGGCAAGCGGTTCTACAGCCTCTGTCCGGGTTACGGTCTCTACTGGTTTGTCTACAGGCGTACTACTGGCGGGTGGCTCCTCGCTCCGTGCCGGTCTATTGGTTGTTATTGGTGCCTCGCTCCGCGTGTTGCTGGGGAGCGGTTTTGCAAGTTGCACATTGTTGGACTGTACGTTGGCTTCGACGCCGGTGAGAGCGATAACCGCCTGTTGTTCTTTGGGGGCAGCCAGTTCGCCGAGCCAGGTCTCAATGCTGCTCATGACCAGTTCCGGGTGCCTTTCGTGGATGCGCTGCCCCTCACCCTCTAAGATAATCTCTCGTGTGAGAAGATAGCTGCCGCCTGCCTGAGAGGTGGTGATGGCCTTGCGAGCTTGCGCTTCCCAGATCGTCAGCACAGGTCGCTGTACGCGTTCAAGCTGCGCCTGAACATCCAGATCCAGGCGACCAGCCAGCCATGCCAGCGCCGCGTGCTCAGCGCCAAACTGGTGAGCGTTGACGGAGGCCGAGGTGAGTGCATCTTCAGCAACCTCTCTGTTCGCGCCAGCGTATTGTCGCGCGACGATCTGGCGCAGAACGATCCCCGTTGTGACGAGGGCATAGAGAAACAGGCCCGCAAATGGGTTCAGGATCAAGGATGCCAGCCAATCGGGTAAACGGCTCTGAGTGAAGAGGGTAGTTGGCGACAGTAGGATCACTTGCCGGCAGAGACCGGTTCTGCTGACGGCCAGAGCGATACTATAATTGTTGCTCAAGCCGCTGCCAACGATGATGGTTGGTTGACCAATGACATTAGCCACAAAGTCCTGGCAGAGTTGGGTGTATAGCTCTGCATTATAGTCCAACGAGGGGCGATCCGACAGGCCAAAGCCGAGGAGATCCGGTACGTAGACGCGATAGCGCTGGGCCAGGCTCTTCACCAGGGGCTGCATCTCGTATGATGAGGCACCGATGCCGGGAGCGTGAAAGAGGACCAGCGGTGGCGCGTCTTCTGGCCCCGCGACCTTGTAGAAAATATGCCCATGCACCCATCTATAGAGACGAGGCTCGCCTATCATCGCAGTGTGCAGCGGCTGGGGCGTCTTCCAGAGGTAGCGTACAATCACTGCCAGCCCACCGAGCAGACTGAGTACTACCAGTTTTAGCATTGCTATCAGCAGACGTATAACGGTGTGCATATACTTCTCCTTATATCTTATATCTTTCCGCTTCAATTCGTATCTCTAGTATAGGAAACTAGTATTTGAAAATAGAACGTTTTCTTGATTTTTCTAGCGTTTTATGACAGGGTTTTGACCCTAACCGTCCAAGCGGTGAAAGCTACTCAGATGGTTTTGAGTTCTAACACAGTGATACACGGTCATCAGGCTGTGTTGTTCCTCTAGCAGACGATAACTTGCAGTTTTAGCTAGAAGAATGGTTAGTGAGTATAATCCTCTTGCCGTCTGCGTGGCTTCTCTTTGTATTTTACAACAAACGGAAGGCTAGACTCTTTGATGTTGATGATGACCGGGTTGCTGTATCCTGATGATGGAAATGAGTATAGAGACTTGCCCTACCTGCAAGCCTTCTCGCGCTTCTGTGAGATCAAATACCAGGGCATTCGTCACCCGCAAGCATCTGTGACAAGAGATTTAGATGCATCAGTATCATGTAGAGAGACCCATTGAGAAGAGAAAGAGAGCAGCACAATGCAGTTAACTGAACAGCACATCATTGATCGGTATGATCACCGCTATAAGATCATTGACGAAGCGGCCTTCAAATCAAAAAATTTGTATAATGCTGCTCTCTATGTCATCCGTCAATCTTTTATTTTCGATCATAAATATCTTCCCTACAACTTCATGAACAAACTCATGAAGTCTCATGAAGCATACAAAGCTCTTCCAGCAAAAGTTAGTCAGCAAGTCTTGAAACAACTGGATCATGATTGGACCAACTTTTTTAAAGCATGCGACGCCTATAACGAAGACCCTTCTAAGTTCACAGGGCGTCCCAAACTTCCACGCTACAAACACAAAACGGAAGGTCGGAACCTGTTAGTGTATACTATGCAGGCCATTAGCGGGGGGCAAACAGGCGGCAAGAAGACCCTGCAACGGGGCATTATCCAACCATCGGGACTTGCCATGACGGTAAAAACAAGGCAACATCCTGCAAGCATTCATCAGATACGAATTGTTCCTCGTCATGGCTTTTATGTTGTGGAAGTCGTCTACGAACAAGATCTGAAATGGACTGCTGTCAACCCTACTTACTATGCTGGTATCGATATTGGCATGGATAATCTCGCGGCGCTAACTTCAAACCAACCCGGTTTTGTGCCGGTCGTGGTTAACGGGCGTCCAGTGAAATCCGTGAACCAATTTTATAACAAGAAAAAAGCAGAATTACAGAGCAAGCTCGGTCGTACTGGCACAACCAAGCGGATGAAGCGTCTGACCAACAAGCGCAATCGTCGCATTGACCACTATATGCATACAACATCCCGTTGGATTGTTGATGATCTGGTGGCACATGGGATAGGAACGCTCGTCATTGGCAAAAATGATGGATGGAAACAAGAGGCCAATATGGGCAAGCGCACAAACCAGAACTTTGTCAGCTTTCCTCATGCGCGGTTTATTGCCATGCTCTCGTACAAAGCAGAACTGGCAGGCATCACTGTTATCATCACCGAAGAATCCTACACAAGTAAAGCCAGTTTCCTTGATCGGGATGAGATGCCAGTCTATGACAACAAGTTGACAGCTAAACCAACATTTAGCGGCCAGCGCATCAAGCGGGGGCTGTACCGGTCGGCAGATGGGACGCTCATCAATGCCGATTGCAATGGATCGGGTAATATCATACGAAAAGTAGCACCTCATGCTTGGAAACTCGCGGAGGGTGTAGAGGATGGGAAAAGGGTTGTCCCCCTGGTAGTCCATCCAGTGAGGTTGTCATTCCCCTCACGAAGCCAAAAAGAGAAATCCTAGCTCACTCGAAAACGCTAAAGATCGCTATACTTTTTGGAACTATAGCATAGAGACAATGAAACCTATCCGCTAGTAATTTAAGTGTAATCGGTCTATAATGGGGCCACAAAACCGAGGAAGGTTTGCCTGACTATATTTTTTGGGAGGAGGCTAGCCATGCTTGCTATGATCGGTTCGCTGCTTTTGTGCGCTCTCATTGCCTATTTGTGGGGGTCCATCCCCTCCGGCTACTGGATGGGGAAGATCTTGCGCGGCAAGGATTTTGATATACGTCAATATGGGAGCCGCAAAATTGGTGCAACCAACGTTCTGCGCACGCTGGGGAAGATCCCGGCATTAATCGTTTTTCTCTTCGATATCTCTAAAGGAATTGTTCCCTTACTGCTGGCGATGATGATTCCGCTGCTCAACGCGAATGGTTGGGGACCAGCGGTGGCCGGTATCGCAACGCTGCTCGGCCATTGTTTCCCGGTCTTTATTGGCTTTAAGGGTGGGCGCGGCGTGGCGACGGGAGCCGGAAGCGTTTTGATGATCTCGCCACCAATATTTGTAATTTCGCTAATTACCACCGTCTGCACCATCGCGATTTCGCGCTTCGTCTCGCTCGGCTCGATTGTTGGCGGCCTGACCACGATCATTTGTGGCATCGTCTTTTATTTTGTCAGTCGCGCCAACCCCACATTTTTTGTGCATGTGAGCCTGGCGCAACTGCTGTTTTTAGTGGTTGCCCCTTCTCTCGTGATTATTTTTCACCACGATAATATCGGTCGTTTGCTCTCTGGAACCGAGCGCAAGATTGGACAGAAGGTTGCTGTCTCGCCAGAAGGGGCGGGGGGAAGTACATCTTCTTCGTAGTGCCGTTGGTTACGACGCTTTTGTCCCTTGCTGCTCGCTCTGAAACAACGGGATAGCTCCGATCAGATATTCGATGCCGGAGAAGAGGGTCCAGATCGTTGCAAGCAGAATAAGTCCATCGGCGAGCAGCAGCAGCAACTCGCTGACGACAAGCGTCTGGCTGTTGAAGACGAGCATCGGGGGGAAGAGCGAGAGGATATGTGCGCCCAGACCTTTTGCCAGGAGCAGTGTACCTATCGCGACCATCGTAATAAAGGTTTTTTGTTTTCCCCAGATGCCGGCTGGAATGACTTTTCCTCTAGCAGCTGCCATCGAACGCAGGCCCGTGACCAGAAATTCGCGTGTAATGATGATAAACACGATCCAGGCTGGAACCAGGCCGATCTGTACCATTGCGATCAGGATCGCTGACACAAAGACTTTATCGGCGGTTAGATCGAGAAAGACCCCCAGTGATGAGACCACTTTGAGGCGTCGAGCCAGATAGCCGTCGAAAAAGTCGGTAATCGAAGCGAGTACGAAGAGCAGGGTGGCAACCAGAAAGGCCCATGATTGATCGAGCAGCACCAGGATAAAGACGAGTACAGTTGCCACCAGGCGGCTCGCACTGAGCATATTTGGAAGTTGGCGCATAATACAAAATCCTCAACGTTGAGATACACGTGCAGGCAGGTGTGTTATAAAGCTTCCCTCCCCTATGTTGTGCTATCTCCAGCTAATTGACAACGATACCTCTGGCAATGAGCAAGCCTCTACGTAGACTCATCTTCTCTCATTTCGGACAGGGGTGTGTTGAGCATCTCCATTATAAGCGAACTGGCTCTCATTGTATAGCATCCCCAGAAGAGAACCAGTGCTGGTAGCCGAATATGGGAGAGGCGATGGCTTGTTCTCGTCTGGGGATGGATCGTTCTCTATTGCGAGTGGCACGAAGCTTTCAAAATCTGGTACACTTTGCTATAGCAAGAAACAACAGACCACTGTAGTTCTGATGGCAGGCTAACCCGGAGGTGTATCGTGCAATCATCTCAACAAGCACTTTCTGCAACAACGCGGCAACAGAATCTTGACCGTATGGCGAACGATCCATTTGATGTTCTGGTCATTGGTGGAGGGATTACGGGGGCGGGGGTGGCTCTAGATGCGGCTGCGCGTGGCTATCGCGTGGCGCTGGTGGAGAAGCAAGATTTTGCCAGCGGCACCAGCAGTAAATCGACCAAGCTGGTGCATGGCGGCATTCGCTACCTGCCCAATTTTGATTTCGCCCTGGTCCATGAAGCGCTGGTGGAGCGCGGCCTGCTGCTGCACAATGCTCCCTTTCTTGTGCATCCCCTCCCATTTGTATTGCCGATTTATAAAGGCGACCGGCACCCCGTCGGCATGCCTTTTACCACACCCGGAGGCGTTGGCCTGAGCAAGATCCTCAATCTTGGCCTCTGGCTCTACGATACGATGGCTGGTCGTCATAATATGTTCCCCCATCGCCATTTGAGCCGCGAACAGGTGATGCAAGAGGCTCCGCTGTTGATTACAAAAGATCTGGAAGAGGGCTTTGTCTATTATGACGGTCAGACGCACGATGCACGCCTGACCATAACTGTCCTGCGTACTGCCGCCAACTATGGTGCGCTGATCGCCAACTATGCGGAGGTGACAGGATTTTTAACCGAAGATGGACAGGTGCGGGGCGCACGCATCCATGACCGTCTGACGGACCGCGAATTTTCGCTGCGTGCCAGATACGTGGTCAATGCGACTGGCATCTTTTCTGAGCAAGTGGAAGAACTGATCGGCCTCCCAACGCACGTCCAGGTTGAGCCGAGTAAAGGGGCGCATTTAGTCTTTTCGCGTGAGGATCTGCAAATCGGCGATAGTGCGCTGGTTCTACCCGAAACCGATGACAGGCGCATCCTCTTTATCGTTCCCTGGGGAGCGCGTGTGCTATTTGGCACGACCGATACCGGTTCTGGCGATCTCGACGCGCCTGTTACGTCGCATGAAGATATCGAATATCTCTTACATCACCTCAATCGCTATCTCTCGGTCAAGCTGACAACTGATAATATTATCAGCACCTATGCGGGCTATCGACCGTTGGTGAGAACGCGCGGCGGCAAGGATAACGCGCGGCTGTCGCGTACCCACGCCGTTTTGCAGAGTCCATCGGGCCTGGTCACGATCGTTGGCGGCAAGCTGACCACGTATCGGCGCATGGCGCAGGATACCGTTGATGTGCTTGATCGCCGCGACGGTCGTACGCCGCACCATCTCACACAACATCTACCCCTGCAAGGAAGCGTAGGCTGGCAGGTTGCGCGGCCAGAGTTGGAAGAGCAGGCCACCGCGTCCGGCCTCTCGGCACAAACGATCGCGCATCTCGATCAGAGCTACGGTACCGAAATGAAACAGATTTTGCAGCTAATTGCTGATGATCCAGCGCTGAAACAGTTGTTAATTGCCGATCTCCCCTATATCCGCGCCGAAGTGGTCCATGCCTGTCGTGAGGAGATGGCGATGACCCCGTACGACATGCTGGGACGGCGCACCTCGATTACGCTAGAAGATCGCCAGCGCGGGCTGGGCATTGTTGACGACGTGGCGACGCTGATGGCAAAAGAGCTGAATTGGACCGCTACGCAACAGGCCAGGCTCGTTGCCGCCTATCGTGCCAATGTCGAACATCAGGTGGAGGCGGAACAGTTGCTCACCCACTAGCTATCACAGTCAGCTGAGCAGGTGATGCCAGCATATCACCTGCCCATTTTTGCCTGATTTGCATCCTTCCCTTCCTAAAACTGCCGGTTTCCTCCTGTTTGTGCGCGATTTATCGTTGACAAATGCGTTTTTGTTCAGGTATCATGTTGGTAGGACGTTGTTTCGTGTACAGAATTGGCATGGTAAGAGATCTGAACAAACGCTATATTTCGTAGTTGCGCGACTTTATCGCGCTCGTTGCCCCGTTGAGAATGGTGGAGGAGGCGCGATAAAGTTGCGCAACTACGAAAGGCATTGCCGCGCCAGCATGCCTTCAGGATAACAGGACATAAGCATGAATGGAAGATATACGTATTGCTGGGGATTTAGAGAAAGGAATTGGCCGATGATAGAGGAAAAGATGCTCAAAGGCATCATCTTTGATCTTGATGGCACGTTAGCGAATACGCTTCCGCTCTGTATACGGGCGTATCAGCAGGTCTTGCTTTCGTTATTTCGACGTGAATACTCGGGTTCAGAGATCATTGCTCATTTTGGGCGTACAGAAGAAGGTATCTTGCAGCAGCTTGTGCCAGATCAGTGGGAGGCATCTTTTCAGGACTATCTGGTTGTTTACGAGCAACTGCACTGGCAATGTCCCGAACCATTTCCGGGGATCAGAAGGCTCTTAGACCTGCTCAAACAACAGCGTATCGCGCTTGCTCTGGTGACAGGAAAGGGGCGGCAGACGACGGATTGTACTCTGTGCTACCTGGGCCTGAACGAGTATTTTCATCCCATCGAGACGGGTTCGGCTAATGGTGTCGTCAAAGCCACCTGTATCCAGCGCGTGCTGGATGATTGGCAGATCCCGCCCCAACGCGTTGCCTACGTGGGTGATGCGGTCGTCGATATGGAGGAGGCGCATAAAGCGGCGGTCTTGCCCCTGCGAGCTGCGTGGGGCGAGGGCGCTTTCTCCGACATCGGCAAAGATGCGCCCTATGCCTACGCCACGTTCCGCCACGTTGAGCAGTTCATGGCCTGGATCGAACAATATGTGGAAGCACAATAACGTTATTCTGCCACCGCAACGAGGATATCGCGCTTTTTGATGACGCGATCAACGGTATGGGCGAATTGTGTATAGGGTGGATCGTTACGGACGTGTAAGTTGGTGCGTCGCTCCACAAGCTCTATCATGGCCTCGCGCTCGATGCGGGTGGCGTGCCATGCCAGAGCGAGCGTCCCGCCAGGGAGCAGCAGGCGTTCCCACACCGGAAGGGCCTGATTGAGCAGGGACGAGATTTCGCCGAAATGCTGGATGCCGTAGGGCAGGTCTGCAACGATGGCATGCATGCGGGAGCCGCCCGGCACCTCTCGTAAGTGTTGATCGGCCTCGCGTGCATCGCCGTGCGCCAGTACCAGCGTATGGGGCTGTCCCTTTGGCCCGATCTCAAACTGGAAGCGCCGCCCCGCTTTGCGCCCGCGCTCGTCCCGCTCTTTGTAGGGAATATGAAGCGTGTTCAGATATTGTTTGACAAAGACGGCGGTCGTTTCAATATCGTGCTTCTCAAGTTCAATCCCGAAGGCATCGTAGCCATAGGCCAGGGCGAAAAAGAGCGTTGTGCCGCCTCCCGCCAGAGGATCGAGAATCCGCAACTGTTCACTATAGCTTTCGTTATATTTCCCTGCAAAGAGCGCAACATTCAGCAGAACGCGCGTAAAGATCTCGTTAGTCTTGCCCTTATAGCGGCGCGTCTCGGTCATCTCCAGTGGTACAAATGGCGTAAAGTGTGGCTCGATGGGACGCAACAATGGTCCCTGAACGTTGCCGATCTGGTCAAAATATTCGTATGCCTCGCTAGTCGCTCCCAAACGGGAAAGGGTAGCAAGCTGTTGCGGTTCTGTCAACAGCTGTTCATCGACAGTGGCGATCAGGTAGCGCTGACCGCCCAGCGTGGCCGCTGTCACCTCTTGAATATGTTTGTTCAAGGGACTGGCGAGTAGTTCGGGCAGCGCCAGCGTCTCCGTCATATTGGCGTACTGGGTGCTGCGTTGCGGCGTAATTTTTAGCGCAAGTTTCATTCTTGTGAGTATAACATAGGTGTGCCAGCCCCAACCAGCCTTTTTTGCTCTTCCCACTTGCCTGTCTACCGATTTACAATACCTACTAGCAGATAAAAAATACCCGGAAACATAGCTGTGGAAAGACCTGAGCCGTATAGAAAACGGTTGGAGTAGAAAAAGTTGGAGGCTCTGTATGCATATTGTCACGATTGCGGAAATGAGAGCATTGGAGGAGCAGGCTGATCGTCAGTATGATCTCTCCTCGTCTATCTTAATGCAGAATGCTGGCAAGAGCGCGGCTGACATTTTTGAAGCGCATTTACTCCCTCATCATTCAATGAATGGCCTTGAAGTGTTGTTGCTGATCGGCCCTGGGAATAACGGTGGCGATGGTCTGGTGATGGCATACCATCTGGCGAAGGCGGGAGCGTTTGTGAGCCTGTACCGCTGGAAGGAGCGCAAACTGACCGTACGGGAGCAGGATATCTCCGAAGCTGAGACGGTCAGTGAGCTGGAATCCGTGCTTCAGAGCGCCGATTACGTCATCGATGCGTTGCTCGGTACCGGCCACTCGCGCCCATTGCCCGATGATATGCGCGACCTGTTGCGGCGCGTTGAACGGGAACGGGAGCGGCGCGATGCTCTGCGGATCGTCGCGATTGATCTGCCGACCGGCCTCAATCCTGATACTGGCGGCGTTGATCCCGGGACAATTCATGCCGATGTCACGATCACGCTGGCCTGTCCCAAACTGGGCTTCTTCTTTTTCCCTGGACGCGCATATCTGGGAGAGCTATATGTTGGCGAAATTGGCCTGCCTCCTGAACTGGAGAGCCATCTCACGACCGAGATGTTGACCGACGAGCTGGTACACAAGTTATTGCCGGATCGCAGTTTAAACAGCAATAAAGGCACTTTTGGCAAGGTAATGCTCTTTTGTGGCTCTCCCCCATATCCCGGTTCTGCCTATCTTGCGGGTACGGCGGCGGGGCGCGTTGGAGCTGGTCTGGTGACGCTGGCCGTGACGGAACAGATGTTGCCGGTCTATGCCAGCAGTTTCCACGAGGCCACGTTTGTGCTCTTCCCGCCCGAAGATTCGGGGAGCTTCGAGCGCTCGCAAGAACTGATCGCCCACTTGCCAGGATATCGCTCGTTGCTGATCGGGCCAGGATTGGGGCAGTCTCCCAATACCCGCGAGGTCATCTTGCAGATTCTGGAGCATCTGCGCAATCAGCCGGAAGAGAAGCGGCCTCGTCTGGTGATCGATGCTGACGGATTGAATAACCTTTCGGCCCTGGAACACTGGTGGACGCTCTTGCCATCTGGCACGGTTATTACGCCCCATCCTGGTGAAATGGGACGCCTGTGTAATGGGTTGAAGGTTTCAGGGGGCAATATCGATCGTCTGGATCTGGCGCGGAACAAGGCGAAGGAGTGGAACGTGACGCTGGTTCTCAAGGGAGCCTGCACAATTATCACTGATCCTGCTGGCAATACACGCATCAACTGGCAGGCGAACCCGGCTCTCGCGACCGCCGGGACCGGCGATGTGCTGGCCGGGATGATTACAGGCTTTCTGGCCCAGGGCTTATCGTCATTTGATGCCGCTGGAGCTGGCGTCTATCTGCATACCGCCGCCTCTGAACTGGTCAGTGCTGATGTTGGTGAGGCCGGATTGCTGGCCTCAGACCTCTTGCCTCAGATCCCCCGTGCAATGGTCCGCTGTAGGCAATCCTGAGCAGAACAAAGGGAGGCTGGAGCTATCCAGCTTCCCTTTCATGTTTGTTGATGTTATATATTGATATACAATAATTGATTTGTGTGCTATTCAACAGAATAACTGTGAAGTAGGATATATTGCGGCCATAGGGAGGTAGAGTATAGTACACAGTGTCGAAAGTACATAGGACGGTACATCGACTATGTAGATCCTCTCTCCTACCTGATCGGATATCCCCCCAGGTAAGGCTGCTTCTTTCTGCTCAGAGAAGCGGCCTTACCTCTTTTTAGCGCATAGAAAATTTGCCTGAGATGGGCTTTAACAAATTATGGCATGTCGTCTATTGCACTGGTTCCGAAGCTCAAGAGAGAAAGCCGTTCGTAGTTGCGCGACTGTATCTCGCCGGGTTGGCAGTTTGTA
>JAICIM010000338.1 GCA_025928885.1 Ktedonobacteraceae bacterium
CTCTTGCTCTGTATCATCACGGCGCTTCAGGCCGGCACTTTTGGCTTATTCTGCTCGACTATCCTGAAACGTCCGACGATCTCGACCGTCGTTACCTATCTCTGTGGTGCCTTCTGGCTGGTCTTTCCCGTCCTTGCCCTTTACCTCTCCTACACCATCAGGCCCGGCTCTTCCCCCGCAACCTATATCTCACTCTTCTTTCTCTGGCACCCGGTCGTCGCCCTCATCAGCACGTACACCCCCAGCATGACCTATAATCTTGCTGGTATTCACATAAGCCTGTGGATCGCTTACACCTTCCTCAGCACACTTGCCACCATCGTCTTCTTCACTCTAAGCATGCTGGCGGCCAAACCTCATTACGCCCACCACCAAAGCCCACGCACGCGTATCAACAAAAAAGATATGCAAGGGAAGGTAACTGTCACAACATAACAATATTTTTAACCGAAAATGCTCACATGTCGTATCTGCGCGATTACGACATGTGAGCATTCATGCAAAAAGGGCTGTTATACTACAGGATCAAGCGCGTTGCAGCAATGACGCCACGCTTGCTCTTTTTCCCTTCTACGATCAATACGTCTCCCTGCTGGAGCTGAGCCAGCTCCTCGTGTGAGGCGTGCGCACCTTCGCGATTAAAGAGCTTCGTCTTCTGATTGATCACCACAGCCACGGGAGTCGTATCACCAGCTTTTGAGCTGCGCTTTGGCGTATGACCAGCAACAATATAGGTATGGGGTTCGGCGGGATTGGGAGCTTTGCCAACAACCTGCACCTTGCGGCCCTTATCCAGCAACACATCCACCAGATGTGCAGTTTCTTGATTGGCTGGCCCCGTCTCGTGTTGAGCGTGATCGCTGTGTAATCCTTGCGTGATATGATGGGCGGTATGCTCCTGCAATTCCGTCTGCTCGCCCGGCTCCCGCTCTTCTTTGCGCTTCACTGGCTCCTCCACCGTATCCACTTTATGGGAATGCTCCCCCTCCGCATTATCAGCATGCTTGAATAGCTCGCCGCTATATGTACGCGGGATCGCAATCTCAACAGCTTCGGGCAGGGAATCGAAGCGGTACGTCACCTTCACGCTCTCCAGATCATCCACTTCCTGAAGCGCTGCGTAATCCGCTTTGCTCAGGTAATCTTTGAGCTGGATTAGGCTGCCATCCAGTTCAAGCGGCACCGACGCGGGTACTCTGATCCCAATATGCGCCCCTCGGAAAAACTCGCTTGAAACGTTATCGGGCTTACGACGCAACAGCAGCGACGATAATTGCTGCATGGTTGATATAGCCCCGCCATTCGTGATGACACAGACATCCAACACGCCATCATCGATATAGGCGTTTGGCGTCATCTCCAGCACGATCGCATAGCGGCGCGTGTTGCCGACGATGATCTGTGCCGCCTCGCCCGTCCATACCAGTTCATCTTTGCCACGTTCGCCCGTCGTCACGATCTCCACCGGGAAAGGGCGCTGTTCTGGCAACTCTTTTGCCACTGAAAGACCTACGGCCAGCGGCCCAATCTGCCGCTTCAACGGCGTGGAAACGCCCCGCATCACCGCTGCATCCATACCCAATCCGGCCATCAATAAAAAGTGGTGCCGCTCCTTTTTGAGCAACCGCTTGTTCCCACCCTTCACGGCAACGCGCCGCCCATCGGGAAACGTCAGCTCCTGCACAGTGACGCGCCCGATATCCACTTTGCGCGGCTCGCTGTCCACCAGCGCCAGCGCGGCCTCAACCGGATCTTTCGGGATGCCCGTATCGCCAGCCCACAGGTTCGCCGTGCCTCCGGGGATCACGCCCACGACGCTATGCTGCTTCGCATTGACCACGCCGTTGATCACCTGATTAACCGTGCCATCGCCACCATAGGCAATCACCAGATCGCTGTTTTCCTGTGCGGCCTGATTTGCCAGCATCATGCTATGCCCGCCATACTCTTTAAGACCGATCTCGGTCTTCCAGCCTGCCGCCGCCAGGACCGCCAGCACATCCGTGATCTTTGCCAGGTTCTCCCCAGCGCGAGGATTAATCACCAATGCCGCTCTCTTACAATGCATATCAATAATCCCTTCCCTTTTTCTCTCGTTACGCCACGTGTGTAGATAGTTCCTGGCACCTTGAAGTTGTGGCGTTTCGTGGTTGCTGAGTATAGCACGGATTATCCCCACAGACAGTTGCAACAAAACGGACAAATAAAAAGACTGGCCGATCTACTCAGCCAGCCCTTCTTAACGAGAAAGCAAGGATTAAATTAACGCACGTACGGCCTGTACGATATGGTGAGCGCTGATACCGGCCTCTTCCAGCAATTGAGCGGGTGTGCCAGAGCCGGGCATCGACTGGACTGCCAGCTTGACCACCTGCGGCAAGGGGCCATCCGTCTCCGTAAAGACCTCCAACACTGCGTCGCCCAGACCACCTTCGGGCCAGTGATCCTCAACAACGACAATCTTGCCGGTCTCCTGAGCTGCCGTAATCAACGTCTCCGCATCGATCGGCTTCACCGAGTAGGCATCGATCACACGAATCAACACATTCTGGCCTTTCAGCTGATCGTATGCCTGTAACGCTTCGTGCAGGGTAATGCCAGCGGCAACCACCGTTACTTTGTCCTGCTGCGACTGATGAATGACCCTGCTCCCACCAACCTCGAACTTCTCATCCGGGCTGTACAACACCGGCGTCTTCTCGCGAGTCGTACGCAGATAGACAATGCCATCGTGCTGCGCCATCTCCGCGACCAGTTGCGCCGTCTGGTTAGGATCGCTCGGATAGAGGACGGTGCTACCATAGACGGCCCGCATCATCGCCAGATCTTCCAGCGCCATCTGCGAGGGACCATCTTCACCGATCGAAACGCCAGCATGGGAACCGCAGAGGCGAATGTTTGCCCGCGAAATGGCGGCCATGCGGATAAAGTCGTAGGCGCGGCTAAAGAAGGCGGCAAATGTTGAGGCAAAAGGCTTCTTCCCTCGCACGCTCATGCCCACTGCTGCCGCGACCAACTGCTGCTCAGCGATATATTGCTCAAAGTAGCGATCGGGATAGGCTTTCGCAAACTCATCGGCGTAGGTCGAGTTGCTGACCTCACCATCCAGACCCACGACCTCCGGGTCGGCAGCTCCCAGCGCTTTCAAGGCGTCACCATACGCTTTACGAGTCGCCACCGCTTCTCCATTCAGTTCATAGCGGGGCAGGTCAAGCTGCTGCTTCTCTGACAAGGGCGCGGGCTGCTTATTCTCCGGCTTCTGGACCGGGAAGGTCATGCTGCGCACAGCTGGATGCAATTCTTCCAGCGCTTTCGCTTCCTGCTCCTGACTGAGCGCCTTGCCATGCCATCCATTGACGTTTTCGATGAACGAGACGCCTTTCCCTTTAATCGTCTTCGCCACGATCAACGTTGGCGCTCCGTTGGGCTGAATGGCCTGCGCGTACGCCTTGTTGATCTCGTCGTAGTTATGGCCGTCCACGATAATGGCGTTCCAGCCAAAGGCTTTCGCACGGGCCGCATAGGCTTCGGTATTCCAGCCCAGCTCGGTCTCGCCGCGTTGCCCCAAACGGTTACAATCCAGAATGCCAACCAGATTATCCAGCTTGTAATGGGAGGCGTGGTCGAAGGCTTCCCAGATAGAGCCTTCCGCCATCTCGCTATCGCCCAGCAAGACCCAGATATGATAGGGCAGCTTATCCAGATATTTGCCAGAGAGCGCCACACCGACCCCGATCGGCAGGCCTTGCCCCAACGAGCCGGTGGCGACATCGACCCAGGGTAGCACAGGGGTGGGATGTCCTTCGAGCCGACTACCAAATTTTCGCAGCGTCAGTAGCTCCTCATCGCTAATAGCTCCCGCTGCCTTATACATCGAGTAGAGGAGTGGCGATGCATGCCCCTTCGAGAAAATGAGATGATCGTTATTCGGCAGTTTGGGGTTGTCAAAGTCGTAGTGAAGATAACTGATCATCAACACGGCCATCAAATCCGCCGCCGACATCGACGATGTGGGGTGTCCCGACCCTGCTGCGGTCGTACAGCGAATGCTATCTACACGTAATTGTTGCGCCAGGTTTGTCCATTGTTGTACTTGTGGTTGTGTCTGTGTTGTTGTCATATCAACTCCTCAATTATTGAAAAGCGCTACAGTCTCCACTTCGGCACGAATCATTTGTAGCCGTTCTATAAGTATTGTGGCCGTTTCGTTCAAGAACGGCAAGCTGAAGCATAATGACAGGCAGAAGCGCTTCGCGAGGCTACTACTAGATAGCACGTTGCAACGCTACGCAATGATACAAACCACTGTCCATTACCCCCTACTGAATGATGGTGCCAACAAAGTGTTCACCATCCAGCGCCTTTTCCACGTTCTCCAGATCGCGCCCATCGAGATAGAGAACTCTGGCATCTATCTCTGACGCCAGCTTTGAGGCGACCGGATCAAACGGAGCGCTCGATCCAGGCTTCCATTCGTCGCCTACGATCGCGCGATAGTCGTGCCAGGAGATGCGCTCGACCGGGGTTGCATCGGGATAGACGCGCGGATCGCGATTATAGATATAATTGGTATTGCTCATCTTCACAATTGTTTTAATCGCATAATCCTGCGCCAGGACAACCGCCACATAATCCGTAGACCAACCCGGCTTCCAACCCGCCGCAATCACAACCGGCTTATCTGGCTTGTGAATAATGCCGTAATCCTTGAGAATGACGGGATGCGCCAGATCGCGAAAGATCGTTCTGAACAGATGAGCATTGAGCCGCGTGGCATGGACGCCGAGCCAATCAAGATCTTCGTTCGCCAGCTCGTGGCCGGTCACTTCCGCCCCCACATCGCGATAATGCCTGGCAAGACGCCCACCGCCGATAAAAATAAAGAAGCGGCGATTTTTCTCCAGTACCTGCCTTCGAATAAAGGCATTAAATTTTTTGATATATTCAACATCCACGCCGCCATTGGGGACGATCAACGAGCCACCCAGCTTGATGACATGCGCTTCACCCAGCTCTTTACCCATATAAATGCACTTTTCTCCCTTTTTCAACATTTTTTCATATGTGAGTACTGGTCAAATGATATCACAAAACAGTCGTCGCCATACCTGCGTCCTATCTCTATTTTCTCCTTCCCGTAACTACTATACGCCGATAGACAACACAAATGGTTCACCGTTTTCTTGAGCGTTCACAATCCCTGTGCCTGCAACCAGGCCGTCACCTCTTGATATTTCTCATTGCCCATCTCTTGAAAGAGGCGCTGGCTCTCCCGACCAAACTGCTCGATGCCAGCACTATCTTCCCGCAGCAAGGCCGCCTGAGCAAGGCCAAAGAGCGCCGTCGCGGTTAATACTTTGCTCTCTATCTCTTCCGCCTTCTGAAGCGCTCGCTCAAATGCCTCCTGCGCCAGTTGCCCCATGCCCTGATCGATATAAAAACTGCCCCATTCGCAGAGCGTTTCGCTAATCAGCCATGCATGGTTGATCTCATATGCGACCTTCAAGCTCTCGCGCAAATAGCGAGCCGCCTCGTTATAGTTGCGCAACGTTCGCTCCAGCATCCCTAGATTCTGCAAGACCGAACTGATGCGGACCGCATGCCTGATCTGCTTCCCCAGTTCCAGACTCTCCTGATAGAGTTGCCTCGCTTTCGCATACCGATTTTTCTTGAACTCCAACATGCCCATATTCATTTTAATCGCGCTGACCCGCTGCTTATGGCCGATGCGCTCCGCGTAGCGCAACCCTTCCTGATAATAGGCATCGGCCTGCCCATACTCTCCGCTCCTCTCAGCATTGACGCCCAGATTCTGCAAGATCGTCCCCGCCGTCTCCCAGTCTGCCGCTTGCCTGGCGTATTGCAAAGCCTGCTTATAATGCGCGTTTGATTCAACGATCTTGCCGCGCGTACTGGCAATCTCGCCCAGGTTGTTCAACAAAAGGGCCATTCTCTGCTCTTCTCGTGCGCGTCCCTGCATCAAACGCAGCCCCTCCAGCGAATAGTGCTCCGCCTTCGTATCGTCGCCAGCGTTATTACAGACTTCCCCCAGGCAGAGCAGCAATTGTGTCTGCTTATCCTCATCACCCAGCTTCCTGGCGATTTTCAGTCCGCTCTCGTAATAGTTGACCGCCTCATCCATCTCTTCCGATTCCGAGCCTAGCTCCGCGATTCGTCCCAGGTGGAGCAAAATCATCATCAGCACCCGCTCATCCAGTTGCCGCGCCATCTTTTTCACCTCCAGCAATCGCTCCTTCACCAACACATACATCCCTCGACTTTCTAAAAACGGTGCCAGGGTATTCACTCCTCTTATAAAAATATCCAGAAATACTTTACTCTCCTGCTTCACCACAAATTGAGAGGCAAACATCAGCGCCACCAGCATGTTATCCGCCTCGTTCTCCAATGCCTCGTAGTTGCTAGCATGCTTTTCGCTATATGCCGTAAAAAACTCGACCATTCGCTCCTGTAAATGCTGCACGCGCTCTTCCGGTTGCGGATCACTGCTGGCATAATTGATCACCGCTTGATCAAGGGAGTAGCGGTCTCCCACCCGCTGCAATAAACCGATCTTCACCAGATGATCCAGGCTCTTGAGCGAGACCGCGCTTATCTGACGTACAGCCTCTTCAGAGAATGTATTCGGCTGCGCGGGAAAGACTAGAATGGCAAAAAGATCTTCGCACGTCTCCTCGTCAAGCTGCCCGATATTCATCTGGATCGTTGACAACAACTGTGGGGACGCATTAGTCAATAGCTCCGAGGGGTTCAGCAGCATGGTGAGCTGGGCCTGCGCTCCTAGCACACGCAACTTTTCAAGCAGTTGTTGTATCTGCATCGAGTGCTGCCCATACTCCTGCCACTGCAAATATTTGCCTATAACGGTCAGCGAAAGCGGTAACCCGCCGACCACCTCGACCAGCTTCCTCGCCTCTTCAGGCTTCTCGCGCACAAAATCGGGGACGAACTCTTCCAGCAGTTCTACGCCATGATACCTGCTGAGTTCGCCAACGCGAAACACGTTCTCCTGTTGTGCCAACCGATCAAGCTGTTTTTCAAGATGGGTCGTCATTATATAAGCACAGTGCGGACCACCAACGACAAGGTGGCGAGCCTGCTCAACGTCCCAGATATCGTCGATGACTAGCAACAGGCGCTGCCCCGTCACTCTGCCGAGAAAGTGCCTCTTCCAGTCGGCCAACGATGAGACCCGCGCCATCTCGCGCGAAGGGATACCAAGCATGCCTCCCCAGCGGCTCAAATGCCCGATAATATTGGGATTCTGTCCAAGACTCGCCCAGAGAATACCTTGCGGAAAAAAAGCTTGCACCTCTTTATTAAGGACGAGCGCGACAGCCAGCGAGGTCTTACCTGCCCCATAGGCCCCTTGCAGCACAAAGGCCCCTGTATGGCTTTGCAGCCAGCGTTTACTACGCTCGAACAGGGCTTCGCGCCCAATCAGACCTTTTGTGGGCAGACCGGAATGAAATGGAATGGTCGGATCAAAGAGAAAGTGGCCTGCTGGCGCTGGCGTACGCTTCTCCAGCTGCCCTTTCCTTACATCGAGCAACTTTTCCTGAAAACGTGCGCTTGGATACTCTGCGCCGCGCTCCCACCGACTCACAGTGATCGTGCTTGCACCGATGGCACGGGCAAATTGCTCCTGGGTACAGCCCATCTGGAATCTTAGCTGCTTAATCCAGAGAGGCGAAAATTGCTCGAATTCTTTGTTCATAAAAAATATCCCCTTGCACCATGCAATTCAGCAGTAA
>JAICIM010000576.1 GCA_025928885.1 Ktedonobacteraceae bacterium
CGCCCGGACCATCGGTGAGCCTGCCCTGGCTGAAGCAGATCCTCGCCTACGCCCGCCAAACCATGCCAGCTATGCTACCACACATCATCTGGGAGTTGCCGCTCTATGGCAACAGCTGGCATCGCTCAAACGCAAAGTGGACCTTTGATGGCCTCATTAGCTATCAGGAAGCGCTGCATATCCGCTCACAGGTAGCGACCACGCACATCAATATGGCCGCAAGTAACCTGAATGGTGCTACTGATACCTGGCTGGTCTATAGCGATGAGACGGGGAAGCAGCACGCGCTCTGGTATCATACTGCCCACAATCTCTACACAATTATTGCTGCATTCAGCCGAATATTGGAAGAGACGCCGGAATTTGGCACAGCCGCTCCACAGATCGCGGTCTGGTATCGCAGCATCCAGGAACCAGGGGAGCTATGGCCTATGCTGGCAACATTGCAGCCTAACAGACCATAGCTCCCCTCTCACGGCCTCATCACAAGCTAATAAGTAATCATGCCTCCGGTTACGTTAATGGATTGGCCGGTCATGTAGCGCGAGTCGGGACCGATCAGAAATGAGACGACCGAGGCGACATCCTCCGCTTCGCCGATACGGCCCATTGGCACGCGGCCCACCCGTTCGTTTCTGATCTGGAGCGGCGTTTTGCCGGTCACGCTGGCAAACTCCCGATCCACTACGTCTTGCATCGGCGTCTCAATAATCCCCGGACAGACAGCATTGACGCGCACTCCTTCGGCGGCATAGGTCAGCGCAAACGTCTTGGTCAGCGCAATCACCGCCGCTTTGCTGACGTTGTACACAGGATGCTGGGGAGTGCTGGCGGCCTTCCCGGCAAGCGAGGCCATATTGACGATGCGCCCGCTGTGCTGAGACAGCATATGCCGTAGTGCGAGTTCGCAACAAAAATAGACGGCTTTGGCGTTGACGTTCATCACGGCATCCCAATGTTCCTCCGTCACATCCAGCGGCAGCGCCACCCGCTGAATGGCCGCATTATTGACCAGGGCATCTAATCTACCGAACGTGGCCAGGGTAGTCTCAAAGAGGCGTTGCCGATCCTCCGCACGAGTGACATCAACAGCTAGCGCCAGTGAACGCCTTCCCAGCGCCTGTATCTCTTCGGCTACGCGCTTCGCCCCCTCCTCGCGATAGTCAGCCACAACGACATCCATACCATCTTGCGCCAGACGTAGGGCAATGGCGCGTCCGATCCCCTGCGCCGAACCGGTCACTATCGCCACCTGATCTTTCACCGATTGTTCCATATACTTCTCCTTCTGAATCGCTTCTCTCCCACTATTGTTTCCCGCGCCAAGCTGCAATGTCAATGGCTTGACATTCCCACTCTCGACGGGCTACATACATGGAGTATCCCTCTTTGCAAAGAAGGACATATGGCATAAGTAAGCATGAGGAGACACACTGGATGCAAAAGACGCTGAACGTTGGCATTGTTGGCTATAAATTTATGGGGAGAGCGCACTCCAACGCCTATCGTCAGGTGGCCGCTTTCTTTCCCGATGTCGCTTTTCATCCCGTTATGAAGGCGATGTGTGGACGCGATGAGAAGGCGGTGCGTGCTGCCGCTGCGCAGCTTGGCTGGGAAGGCTACGAAACAGACTGGCGCAAACTGGTGGCCCGTGACGACATCGACCTGATCGATATTGCTACGCCCAGCGATACCCATTATCCCGTGGCAATTGCCGCCGCCGAACATGGCAAGCATATTTTCTGCGAAAAGCCGCTGGCAAGAGATCTGAGCGAGGCTCGACGCATGCTGGCAGTTGTGCGACAGGCGGGCGTGATCGCGATGGTCAACTTTAATTATCGTCGTGTGCCAGCCATCCAGCTGGCAAAACAGTTGATCGACGAGGGGCGCATCGGACAGATCTACCACTGGCGCTGCGTGTATTTGCAGGAGAGTGGGGCCGATCCACAGCGACCGATGACCTGGCGACAACAACGCGAGCATGCTGGTAGCGGGGCCGTGGGCGACCTCGGCGTTCACGTCATCGATCTCGCCCGTTTCCTGGTCGGCGACATTACAACCGTGACCGGCCTGATCACCACGTTTATCAAACAGCGCCCCATCGCCGGTGCAGAAGACCAGATCGGCACCGTCGATGTCGATGACGCGGCGCTCTGGCTGGCTCGTTTCACCAATGGGGCGATTGGGAGCTTCGAGGTCTCCAAGCTCGCCAGGGGACGCCGCAACTACAATTCCCTTGAGATCAACGGCTCAAAAGGAAGCATCGTCTTCAATCTGGAACGACTCAACGAACTGAACGTCATCTTCGACGATGATCCGCCCGAGGTTCGCGGGTTCCGCAACGTTCTGGTGACAGATCGCGTACATAAGTACGCCAACGCGTGGTGGCCCGCTGGACACATTATCGGCTGGGAACATACCTTTACGCACGGTATCTACGATCTGTTAAACGGCATCGGCAGCGGCACCGCACCAGCCGCGACCTTTACCGATGGCTTGCGTGCTCAGGCCATTGTTGAGGCTGTGGAGCGCTCGTCAGGCAGCGGGAGTTGGGTCGAACCGGATTATAGCGATTGACATCTATCCTGGTGAAAGAGCGCAAGAAGAACTATGAGCCATAGTAGATCATAATTCTTCTTGCGCTCTTTCATTATTCACGAGACAATTTTGCGACACCCATGCGATAGACATGCGACAGGCTTCCACTATCATAGACGGCAACGCATCATTATGATGTAGATAGATTGTGAAAGGATAATTGGAGCATGTCAGATAGACTGATGACAGAGCAGAAAATGCCGCTCAATACAGCGGCTCGCTCTGCTGAGGTTGTACTACGCACGCATGATCTCTCAAAACGCTATGGACAGCGGCTCGTGGTCGATACGCTCAATCTGGAGATACGACGAGGAGATATTCTCGGCTTTCTTGGTCCCAACGGAGCAGGAAAAACAACCACTATTCGCATGCTGCTGGGACTGATTACACCAACAATGGGCAGCATCGAGATTCTAGGACAGGATCTGGCGACACAACGCGCCCGTCTCCTACCACGCGTTGGCGCTCTCATCGAAACCCCGGCGCTGTATCTCTATATGTCGGGACGCGATAACCTCCGCGCCGTAGGAACCATCCTGGGAGGCGTTCCCGCGCAACGCATCGATGAGGTGCTGGAACTGGTTGACCTGCGCCATCGCCAGCGCGATCGCGTGCGCACCTATTCTCTAGGCATGAAACAGCGCCTGGGAGTGGCGATAGCGCTATTGCAAGATCCCGATATCTTGATTCTCGACGAACCGGCCAACGGCCTCGATCCCGCCGGAATTGTCGAAATGCGCGACCTCATGCATCGCCTTGCTGCCAGCGGCAAAACAGTGCTGATCTCAAGCCACCTGCTCTCCGAGGTCCAACAGATCTGCACCCGCGTCGCCATCATCAACCTGGGCAAGCTTGTGACAGAAACCTCCGTTGAGGCTTTGACGCGCGGACAGGGTGAATATAACGTGCAACTGGAACAGGCACAGGAGGCGCTGACCGTCATCAGGGCGCAATCCTGGGGCCATACTGCACGCATTACCAGCGAAGGAACCTTGATCACTCCCGCCCCTGGCGGTCGCGGCAAAGACCTCAACCTCTTCCTGGTCAACGCTGGCTTTGTCCCCGACGCTCTGACACCCGCGACCCAGGACCTGGAACAGATCTTTTTACAGCTCACCAATGGTGGTTCAGGAGATAGCAAATGAGTACAGCGATAACAGCAACCCATCCAGGCAGCAGCCAGTTCCGTACCACAACGCCCGGCATTCTCGGACTCGTGCGCGGCGAACTGCTTAAAGTCTCACGACAATGGCTCACCTGGATTATGCTGGTTCTGCTCGCGGGAGGAACCATCTTCGCACATCTACTCACATTCAGCATTTCCGGCACAAAAGAGAGCATAAGTCAGGCACCGTTACATTTTCTCTATAATGAAATGGAGGTCAGCCTTTCCATTCTCCGTATATTTGGCGGCATTTTCATCATTATCATGACGGCCTATCTCATCGGTATGGAGTATCAGTACGGCACCATCCGTATCATCCTGGCTCGTGGCGTGGGACGCCTCCAATTGCTCTTCGCCCAACTCTTGACGCTGGTTCTCATCACACTGGCACTGATTGGCGGCCTGATCCTGCTCAATGTGCTGATGATTTGTCTCATTATGACCCTTATCAGCGGCAATTTGCAGGCACTCAACGCCATCACGCCAGCGTTCTGGTCGAACACCGGACTGTACCTGCTGGCCGTGCTGATCAGCATGATCACAAGCATTCTCATGGCAACAGCGATGAGCGCAATCGGGCGCTCGCTCTCGTTTGGTATGAGTGCCGCTCTGGCCTGGTTTCCAGTAGATAACATGGGCCTGCTTTTTATGCTGCTGGCGGCCCGGCTGACCCATAACGGCTTCTGGAACAACATCACCACCTACTTTCTAGGGCCAAATCTCAACGTCATGCCAGAAGTACTTTTACCTGCTCAGCTCAAAGCCAACTCGATCGGCATTCCACCGCTTGCACCCGTCGATGGACCGCATACATTATGGCTCACCCTGGCCTATGCTGTCGTTTTCGCG
>JAICIM010000283.1 GCA_025928885.1 Ktedonobacteraceae bacterium
CCGACCCGTAGTTGAGGGTCAGGCGCAGTTTCCGCGTCTCGCGATGCTGCTCGATTTGATAGAGCGCCTCACGCGCAAAGAGATAGAGCAGGCGTTCGGCGGCATGGGCCAGGGTATGCTCTTCCGGGCGGCCCTGCTCGTCGATGCCGGAGAACGAGAGGCGGCTGGAGATGCCAAGCTGTTCGGCGGCATCTTCAATCAGCAGAGAGAGGGCATCGGGCAGCGTGCGTCCCTCCAATTCAGGCAGTACCTGCTCATTGCTGAGGGAGCGCACGACAGCCAATATCTCCCGCGTCATCTGTTCCAGCGTCGTCAGCCCCGAGCCTATCGCCTGCGCATCTGTCAGGGATCGGCTCTGAGCCTGCAACGCGTGTATTTGCAACTGCATCGCACTGAGCGTTTGCAGCAAATGTTCATATGGCTCAGGCGGTGGAATAGCGTTCATTTACATCTATTTCCCCCTCTATAGAGGATTATGATATTATTCCGCTCCAGCTTGCGCATAATCGTGCGGCACGGCTGTGAGCGTTAGCTTGCCATTTTGCGCGTCAATTTTGACCTGATCGCCATCACGGATCGTGCCAGCAAGGATTGCGCGGGCAATCTGGTTCTCGACGGTGCGCTGCACAACGCGTTTGAGTGGCCGTGCGCCAAATTGCGGATCATAGCCTTCGTTGGCTAACAGCTCTTTGGCCTCATCGCTCAGTTCGAGCGTGATATGGCGATCTGCCAGCCTCGCAAGCAGACGATTGATCTGGATCTCGACGATCTGCATGATCTGGTCGCGGCTCAGTTGATGGAAGATGATCACTTCGTCGATGCGGTTGATAAACTCAGGCCGGAAGCCCTCTTCACGCAAACGCTGACGGACTTTGCGCTGAATCTCTTCATCATCCATGCCATCATATTCGGCCAGCCAGCGATTACCAACGTTGCTGGTCATGATAATGACGGTGTTTTTGAAATCGACCGTGCGGCCCTGACCATCGGTTAAGCGCCCGTCATCGAGCAATTGCAGCAGGATGTTGAAGACCTCCGGGGCCGCTTTCTCGATCTCGTCGAGCAGCACCACGCAATACGGATGGCGACGTACCGCTTCGGTCAGCTGACCACCCTCTTCGTAGCCAACATATCCTGGAGGCGCTCCGATCAGACGCGAGACGGCGTGCTTCTCCATATATTCTGACATATCAATGCGCACTAGCGCCTGTTCGTTATCGAAGAGGAACTCGGCAAGCGTGCGGGCAACCTCGGTCTTGCCAACGCCGGTCGGTCCCATAAAGAGGAAGCTTGCCAGCGGACGGTTCGGATCTTGTAGTCCGGCCCGCGAACGGCGAATAGCATCCGCAACAACCTCCAGCGCCATATCCTGGCCCACGACGCGTTCGCGCAGACGATCCTCCATCGAGAGCAGCTTCTGGACTTCGGCCTCCATCAGCTTCGAGACGGGAATATGTGTCCATTTCGAGACGACGCCCGCGATATCTTCGGCATCGACCTCTTCCTTCATCATGCGTGCGTTTTGCCGCGTCGCCAGTTTGGCCTCTTGCTGCTGAATGCGCTCCTGCAAATCTTTGATGGTGGTATAGCGCAAGCGGGCCATCGCCTCGTAATCGTAGGCACGCTCAGCCTGCTCATAGGCGATCTGGGCCTCATCCAGCTCTTTTTTGAGGCGGCGCAACTCTTCAACCGGTTCGCGCTCACTTTCGAGAGAGAGGCGCAACTCGCGCAACTGCTCGCTTAAATTGGCAATCTCGCGCTCGACCTTCTCGCGGCGTTCGCGGCTGGCAACATCGGTCTCTTTCTTCAACGCCTCCTGCTCCACCTGCAACTGGCGAATGCGGCGATCCAGAGCATCGATCTCGGTTGGTGTGCTATCCAGTTCGACGCGGCGATGGCTGGCCGCTTCGTCCACCAGATCGATAGCCTTGTCGGGCAAGAAGCGGTCGGTGATATAGCGGTTCGAGAGGATCGCGGCAGCAACCAGGGCGCTATCCTGAATGCGCACGCCGTGATGGACCTCGTAGCGAGGCTTGAGGCCACGCAGAATGCTGATGGTATCCTCAACCGAGGGCTGATCGATCAAGACGGGCTGGAAACGGCGCTCAAGAGCTGCATCTTTCTCAATATGTTTACGATACTCGTCGAGCGTGGTTGCGCCGATACAATGCAGTTCGCCACGTGCCAGCATGGGCTTGAGCATATTGGAGGCGTCCATCGCTCCCTCAGCCGCACCAGCGCCGACCAGGGTATGCAGTTCATCGATAAAGAGGATGATCCCGCCTTCCGCGCCCGTCACCTCTTTCAGCACAGCTTTCAAGCGCTCTTCAAACTCGCCGCGATACTTGGCACCGGCCACCAGTGCGCCCAGGTCGAGCGTGACAACCTGTTTGTCGGCCAGCGTGCGGGGAATGTCGCCGCGTACGATGCGCTGGGCCAGCCCTTCAACAATGGCCGTTTTGCCAACGCCGGGTTCGCCGATCAACACCGGATTGTTCTTGGTGCGGCGGCTCAAGACCTGGATGACGCGGCGAATCTCCTCATCGCGCCCGATCACCGGGTCGAGCTTACCCTGACGTGCCAGTTCGGTCAGGTTGCGGCCATATTTCTCCAACGCCTGATATTTGCCCTCTGGATTCTGGTCCGTGACGCGCTGCGCACCACGAATGGCGGTCAGCGCCTTCAAGACCATATCGCGGTTGAGGCCACCCGTGCGTAACGCCTGTAACGCACCGCCTTCGACTTTGAACATCGCCAGCAATAAATGTTCGACGCTGAGATATTCATCTTTAAAGGCGTTCATCTCATTCCAGGCATCCTCCAGCACCTTGCGCAAACGCTGAGAGATGCTCGGCTCGCTGCCGCCATAGACGCGAGGCAGGCGTTCGAGTTCTTTATCGAGCACGCCCTGCACGGCCTGTACGTCGCCGCCCGCCTTCTGAATCACCTGCGGCACGATACCTCCCTGCTGCTTTAACAGGGCATCTAACAGATGTTCCGGCTCTATCTGGCTATGGTTCAGGCGCTGCGCCAGCTCGGACGCTTCGTGAATACCCTCCCGCGCCTTATCGGTAAACTTCTCTATTTTCATGGAAAACGCTCCCTATAGCAGTAAAAAGATAGGATTCTCTCTACATACTATACCACGTGAGCGATGTTGTGTCAAATAGTTTTAGTGTGTTGCTATCAAAGTTTTGTTATAGATCTGTTATGATCCCAATTTCAGACATAAAAAGAGAACGCCCTGCATTCGATCGTGTTAGATGCAGGGCGTTCTCTTCACCTATCTCATCTATATGTTTTTGGCGCAAAAAACTTATTGTGACTGGATTTCTTTCAACACTGCAATTCTATTGCTCTTCTCTCCCCTCTGTTCACAGGGATGGCGGACCTTGCAGAATCGCAGCCCGTACAGCATCAACATCCTGCTGTGGCTGTACGTTTTGCAGGCACCAAGTCGCCCCTGCCTCGGCCATCGCTTTTAGTTCTGCTTGTGCCTGTTCCTCCTGGACACCTGCAAAGACCGGGCCGTTTGCTACAATATCGAATGGGGTGATTTGGGAATGGTGCTCATGCATCCAGTGCTTAAGCAGGGCGAAGTCTGAAGGGGTGAGATGCGTGGGTATACCAGCATCCGTAAGTTTAACGGGATAAACACCATCGAATCTGGCGGCTCGCTCCATCGGTCCTTTGCGCGGCCAGATTCCCGCGACCCAGATGGGGATTCTGGGCGCTTGAAGCGGCGGCGGTACAAACGTAATCTCCTGAACGTGATAATACTCACCGCTATAGCTGAATGGTTTCCCGCTCCACAAACCCTCAAGAATAGCGAGGCTTTCATCAAGCATTGCGGCCCGCTTCTTGATATCAGTCTCCTCTCCAAAGGCTTCAAATCCGCGATCAAAGACGGCTCCGCTGCCAACGCCCAGGATGAAGCGTCCCTGTGAGAGATGATCCAACGCCACCGTTTCGCGGGCCATCTTCCAGGGGCGACGACGTGGCACAGCCGCTACGAGCAGTCCAATTTTGATGCGCTCGCTCCGCATAGCCATAACCGCCAATGAAATCCAGGGATCGCCGGTTGGCCCCGGCTCGGCCCCGGAGTAGCTGCCAAAATGGAGGGTATCAGAAATGAACAATCCATCCCATCCCGCCTCCTCTGCATCGTGCGTAAGATCAGCCAGCAGACGAGCATCACTATAGCGCTCAAGAATTGGGAACACCAGACCATAACGCATATCAATCTTTCCTCTTTATTTCCAGAATGCTCACTCTTTTTTACTTGTTTTTTGCAAGTATAATAAATTTAGCATCACAGCAGGCTGGAAAACTTCTCGAATCTTGCCAAAACGCACGGGACATGGGAAAATCAAAGCGGCATACTCATCAATAATATCTTGTTAGTGAAAAGGTGAAACATGGATATTGCAGCAAATAAAGCTCTTGTCAGGGGCTATATTGAAATGTGGAACACCGGCGACGTGACGCTGGCTGACGGTGTGCTGGCGGCGGATTGGGTAGATCATGCCCATCCAGAGGTGGTTGGGACGGACCATGTGAAGCAGGCAGTTGTGAAGGTTCGCGCCGCATTTCCCGATTTCCATATCATGATTGAACAGAACATAACAGAGGACGATCTGGTCGCGATACGCGCTACCGTGTTGAGAGGAGGGAAGACCTCGCGGGTGATGTGGTTTGTGCGCGTTGCCGATGGAAAGATGAGGGAGATGTGGACCGGCTCGGAAACATCTCCCACGTAACATGTGCTAGCTCTTAGTATTGTTTGAGCAGCTTATCAACAAGATTGCCGACCTCGTGCCAGAGATTGTGCTGATAATCCAGCATGCGGGCCTGGCTGAGATCGAAGTCGCGGTTGGAGGCATCTTTTTTTGCGTTGGCCTCAAACTGACGGGCGAGGGTGAGCGTCTTATCGCCTCGCCCATGTAGATAGCCAGAAAGCTCGTGGAGATCGCTCAAGAGCGCCTCTAATTTTTCTTCGCTGGTTGGCATGACTTTTTTTATTCCTTACCTGATGATGGTGGATCAACCTGTAAAGCGTCGGCGAAGCGGTTAAAGAAATTGAACAGGCCAATGGCGGAGGTAATCTCGACGAGTTCCCCGTCGTCAAAGTGGCGCTGTAGCTCGTCCCAGAGGTCTTCGCTAATTTCTTGTGCGCTGGTCGTCATAATTTCGGCATAGCGCAACGCCGCCAGTTCACGCTCCGTAAACAGGTGGTAGTGACGATCAATGTGATAGAGCGCGTCGAGCAGCTCTTCACTGACTCCTAGCTGCTTTGCCAAAGCAGTATGCGCGTTCATTCAGTAGTGGCAATGATTGACCTGCGAGACACGAATCGCCAGCAGCTCTTTCAGCTTCGGCTCAACAGTGCCACCGCGCATAGTCGCTTCCAATAGCTCAACGGCATGCTGCATAATATCTGGACGATGCGCCATAACATGGAAGAGGCGCGACATATGCATACTGCCAGAATGCTCATCCAATGGGACCGGTACGTTCGCCTTTGGCGGAATGCGTGACATTCCTCAACTCCTACACTGCTGACATCAAAACTTCTGGTGATATTCTAGTGGAGATGGCGCGAACGTGCAAGCGGTCGGTCAATACAGCGGGAAGGTGGTTCATAATGGAGCGATTACGCACATTCACGCAATCTTCCGGGTGAGACCGAATATGGTAGGATGGCTTGTCCTCGCCCATAGGCATCAAGCAAAGAAAAAAGAACTGTCATGCTTTACCTGGAGCCTGTTGGGTCTTTAGCCTTCTGCGATGGCGCCTTTTATGAGGAGACCAGTTGTTCGTTCTATAAGTTCAATGCAGCGAGGAAGCTCAACAGTATTTTGCTGTGACCACAGATGATGATGGGCATCTCAAACAGTTCAATACCGATGTTGCGCTGTTGAAGGGGCGCAAGCAGCAGTAAAGCCTGCTCTATTGTCAAACTGCACTCGTTTCGGTTACAATTAACGTGGAGGTGTTCGTATGAATTCGGCTATGAAATCCAGGGGTACGCCCATTTCTGGATGGTTCAGAGTAGCCGTGCGGGGGTTGGTGATCCTTGCCGAGACGGGTGATATCTGCTCAAGCGTTGTGATGGCGCGCGATCTCAATGCCCACGCGGTCTTTTTACGCCGCGTCATGGCACAGCTTGGGCAGGCTAATATTGTGCTTGCCCGTGAGGGGCGCGATGGCGGGTATTATCTTGCGCGACCTACCGAATGCATCACGCTGGCCGAGGTTTATCTGGCCGTTAAAGCTGCTGAGCCTCACGACGAAACAGCCTGTCCCCGGGGAGAGAACGAGCCGCTCCAGCTGGCCTTAGATGAGGTTACCGCCGAAGCCGAGCAGAGCCTCCTGCAAACCCTCAGCAACCACACCATTGCGTCGCTAATGAAACGTGCCACCGTCAATCACTGATCCTTTGTGTTGCTCCTGTGATCTCTCTCGCTGACTTTTCAAGAAACTGTACTTGATTTTATTACAGTTAGCTGCTAAACTGTAATACTGTTGGTTACAGTAAGTAGCAGTTCGCAACGAGCCGCTGAAATACGAGAGAACAATAATCAAGGAGAATACATCATGGTGCCTCAAGAGTTGCAAGACCTACTTGCGCAGCGCAATAATGCTATTGTTGCCGTTAACCGCCGTTCTGGTGGACCTCATGTAACGCCAGTCTGGTATTTGTGGGATGGCGAGGATTTTTATTTCAGCATCACGACAGGTCGTGCTAAATATACCAATATCAAGCGTGATCCGTCGATCTCGCTGATCGTCGATGAGGGTCCAAGCTATGTGGCGGCGTATGGAGAGGCCGAGATTCTCGACCGGGATCACCCCGATGTGCCAGCATTAGCAGATCAACTTGTGACCAAATACGTAGATGGGGAGCAGAGAGAACAGTTCTTGAAGGTGGTCAAGGAACCGAATCGTGTGCTTGTCCAAGACATGTTGGATATCTTACTGGATGGCATGCGGCGAAGGTAGGCTCTTTTTTTGTTCTGCCAACCTACCTAAAATTAGGTAGATTTGGACTTATTCTACCAACAGAAATAAAAAACAGGAGAAAAAAGATCATGGCAACAACGCGTTCTTTTCGTTTCGGTCTCAATTCCAACTTTGATAATCATGCAACCTCGCGCGAGGAGTGGGTCAACAAAGCTCGTCGTGCGGAAGAACTTGGGTATAGTACATTTTCCGCTTCAGACCATTTTCCAGTACCCCTGTCTCCGCTGATCGCCCTCATGGCAGTGGCAGACGCGACGCAAACGCTTCGCATAGGCACGATCGTACTGGATAACGACTTCCGACACCCGGCGCTCCTTGCGAAGGAGGCTGCGACCCTCGATCTGCTTTCCAATGGGCGCTTCGAGATGGGGATAGGAGCAGGGTGGTTGCGCTCGGAATACGAGCAAGTCGGCATCCCCTTTGATGCTCCTGGCGTACGCATTCGCCGCCTGGAAGAGGGGGTACAGGTGATCAAATCTCTCTGGACAGAAGAGAGTGTGACCTTCTCCGGGGCCCACTATACGATTGCGAATTTGCAGGGCACGCCTCAGCCACTTCAACGCCCTCATCCTCCCATTCTTATTGGTGGTGGTGGAAAACGTCTCCTCTCGTTGGCCGGACGTGTGGCTGACATTGTCAATTTTATTCCGAGAATGGGAGAGGCTGGACCAGACATCACTGACTCAACAGAGGCTGCATTACAAGAAAAGCTTGCCTGGGTGCGCGAGGCGGCTGGAGAACGCTTCCCCCAATTGGAACTCAATCTCCAGATGGCGGGTGTAGCCGTAACGTCGGATCGCATTTCCGCCGCTCAGGCCATCGCAAAAGCGCAAGGGATACAGGTCGATCCAGAACTGCTTTTGAGCACTCCTTACGTGTTGATAGGAACGGTAGAGCAGATCATTGAGCGGCTGTATACCCTTCGTGAGCGCTATGGGATAAATTATTTTGTCGTCCCTCTCACTCAGATGGATGAACTGTCCCCCGTCGTTGCACGCCTGGCAGGGGTCTAAACCCTGCTGTCGTTTCACCAGAGAACGACTCAGAACCCCCTACACACGCATCTACGCCGCGCGGGGTGTAAATTTGGGAATGAAACTGGTGGATTCTGGCTGAATCCTGGCAATGAAGCTGGTGGTAAAACGGGCAAGAACACACAAAATTCTTGCAACCACTGGTCCTTGCTTGAAGGGCCCTCTCTGTAGGCTCATTCATGCTGACCGCTTGCTCGCCAGTTTCATTGTCAACATTCTTCATCATCCACCAACTTCATTCCCAAATTTACAGTTTCTCCATTGAAAATACTGTTTTCTTTCAGTAGAGCGACACATCAAAAGAAACTGGCTTGGAATGGCGAGGGAAGCAGGGATTTAACGTCGCTCCGCTCACCGACGCCTTTTTAAAGTTATGCATGCCCATCTACAAGGGAGGGCACAACCCAAATCATAGTATGCCTGCTTGTAAATGCAAGCTCAAGTGGTCCTCTTATTTTATTGCAATGGATACTTTCAAAATGTGTAACCCATCATATCGGTCGGTGTCGAACGCATGCACCTTGCGCCCTCCGATCTGAGCCTGCAATACACCATCTGCGGTGCCGAACCCTGGACCAATAGCCTGCGACAGCAGATTGAGCAGCGTCTGGGGCTGCGGGCCTTCGACCTGTATGGCCTGAGCGAAATCATCGGGCCGGGCGTGGCGGTC
>JAICIM010000351.1 GCA_025928885.1 Ktedonobacteraceae bacterium
CGGTGGCTGCTCTTGCAGAATCTCAACAGTTCCATCGCTATCGCGCTGCCCGAAGACCTGAGCACAGGCCAGCACGCATGATCCACTTGCAATACATCTATTCCTAAATGCAGTTACTCGCATCTGTTTCTCTTCCCTTCCCAATCGATCATAGAGCGGCTCCTTTCAAGGAAACGAGTCGCGGACAGGCGATGTTACAGCCATGAGGAATTACGCAGCGAACCAGCCGCCATCAACCGGGAGAATAGCGCCGTTGATATTGCTGGCGTCTTTCGAGGCAAGAAAAGCAATCGCAGCTGCAATCTCTTCAGGCTGGGAGATGCGCGAGGGAGCACTCGCCTGCACAAATGGCATCACGCGGGCCAGTCCAGCTTCATGAGGAGCTGCGCCCCCAATGCCGATTGCGGTGGCAACGCCTCCGGGACAGACCGCGTTACAGCGAATGCCGCGCTCTCCATAGTGGAAGGCGATGCTTCTGGTCAACCCCACAACCCCATGTTTGGAGACAGTATAAGCTGTCCCGGCGGCGCCTCCACGCAAACCAGCTTCTGAACTGGTATTGACGATATTTCCACCACCCTGCTCAAGAAAAATAGGAATAGCCTGCCGACACGCCAGAAACGGCCCGTACAGATTGACCGACATCACGCGCTCCCACAATTCGAGCGAGACATCGGCGGCTGGCGTCATCAGGTCCATAATACCGGCGTTGTTGCAGAGAATATCCAGTCTACCAAATGTCGAGGTCGCGGTGGCCAGCATAGAGGTAACATCCGCGTCTAAGGCGACGTTGGCGACACAACCAGTCACTTTTGCGCCGTCCGCTTGCAATCCCTCAACCAGGGTGTGTAGCGCGGCCTCAACGACATCGACTGCGACGACGGCGGCTCCATCCGCCAGAAAGCGCTGGACAATAGCTCGACCGATGCCCGACGCGGCTCCGGTCACCAGTGCCACTTGTTGTTCAAAACGCATAGCTTTTCGCTCCTCTCAGGAATCAACAGAAGATGAGAAAACATGTATACTGTCAGCAGTTGTCATGTCTATTCTTTTAGCATTATAATGTCATAGAGTGACAAATGTCAATTAAGGAATAAAGCAAGTGACTGACGGAGCAGCTATGCAACAGGAAGAAGCAAGATCGCATATGGGTTTGCGGGAACGGAAGAAGCGGCTGGCGCAGGCCACGATCGAAGAGGCAGCGCTCCGGCTCTTTCAACAGCACGGATACGAGCAGACATCGATTCAGGATATAGCCGACGCGGTGATGATGTCGCCGCGCACTTTTTTTCGCTATTTCGCATCCAAAGAAGAGATTCTCTTCTCGCCAACACAGGCACTTCTGAGTGATGGGATCGAGTATATTCAAAGCCTGTCACCAGCGGAGAAGCCGCTGCCAGCGCTGACGGCAACCTTTCTCCATATCGCCAGCCTGTATGAGCAGCGCAAAGATACCTTCATGATTCGCTATCAGGTGGCGAAGAATACGCCCCAACTGGCCTCAATGTATCTTTACTCTCTGATGATGATGGAGCCAGCCATCAGCGACGCATTCTGTTCCCATCTGGAAACCGTCACCAATCCGCAAGACATCCGCTTGCTGGTAGCAATCTACATGGCAGTACTGCGCGTGGTGCTTGAAACATGGCTGGAACAGGGAGCAACCGGGGATATCGTCGCCCTGTTGCGTGACGACCTGGAACGGCTCTCGTCTCTATCGTAGATAAAGCCCACTGATACGTGCTCCTCCTCTTGACAGAGGAGGCACTGCTGGCTTAATATGTGTATATACACTTTTGTAAAGAGGGAAAGAAATGACCAGGCCGGACTTTTTTGATGTACGTCAATGCGTGTGTGCGGCTCTTCGTCGTGCTGATCGCGTAATTACCCAAACCTATGACGAGATCCTTGCTCCCAGCGGTCTGCACATCACGCAGTTTACACTACTCGCCGGCCTTGCTCAGGCTGCTCCCATCTCTATCAACCGCCTGGCGGAACTAATGGGGATGGATCGGACGACCTTGACGCGCAATCTCAGCCCGTTACGAAAGTCTGGATGGGTTCGCGTTGAGGAGGGCGAAGATCATCGAGTGCGAGTTGTGACACTCACCGAAGAGGGCAAACAGGTTCTTGCGCAGGCCATGCCATTCTGGCACCAGGCCCAGAAACAGATGATCCAACAACTCGGCTTAGACCATGTTGAGCAATTACTCGCTGAACTCTCAACGGTGGTCGAGTCAAGTCGCTAACGCCTTCTTTTTTCTCTCATTATATGTATTTACACTTATTAAGGAGAACATCTATGAACCTTGCATTTCTTGCATTTCTGGTCAGTGTGATGATGAGCCTGCTTTCCTGCACACTGATTGCTTCCTGGTACATTGTTCCCCGTCTGTCAAAACAACCGTATGTACAGGCGTTACTTCCATTGGTCCTGCTCAATGTATTCCGCACAGGGGGGTTGGTGTTTCTGCTCCCACAGGTGATCGGAGGGACTCTTCCATCTGACTTTGCCGTTCCCGCAGCTTATGGCGATCTCCTCACGGCCATCTTGGCTTTGTTGACGGCCCTCGTACTGCGACTTCGGCCAGGGTTGGCCCTCCCGCTTGTTTGGCTGCTCAACATTGTGGGGTTCGCCGATCTGTTGTTCGCTACATATAAGGGTGTGGCAGTTGGCTTTCCCTCCTTCCACGTTGGGATTGCCTGGTTTATCCCAACCGTGTATGTGCCGCTCTTATTGGTGAACCATGTCGTTGTCTTCTGGTTCCTGCTGCGGGTTGTGCCATCCGCTGCCAAAATTGCTCCTGCCCCACTAAACGCGCTTGCCCGTGTCCAGGAAAGCGCTCCCAACCGGCAGTAACGATGCTTCAAAAAGCGGTTACAGGACCATATCATCGCCAGCCTGGCGCTTCTCCAGGGATCTTCGGCAGGAGAGCGGTGTGTAACTTCGCCCAAATCCGAAATTGGTGGATTTGGGCGAAGTTACACACTGGAAAAATCAGAGAAGCCAGGCGAGGACAAGCCATCACCACCCCATATTCAGGTAACGCTTCTTCGTCTCGTTCACCGGATGCACAATCATCATCACACATCAGGTCTATTTAAAACGTAAAGCTGGTTGCGCCATATGGCTCGGAACAGCCAAGCGCGAACACGGTTTTGGGGGTGACGGCGTAGACATTATAGGGCGCTGGTCCGGCGCTTGGTGCGCTATAGTCGGCGGTGAGGGATGTGCCGTCGTCGCTTACGGTCGCAGGCCAGCCCTGCTCCTGGTACATTTTCGCGACGCGTGCCATCAGCTCCGGGTCGGTCACTCGCGCCGCCGTGCCTTCCACAACGATATCGAAATCCTGTGTGGCGACGGTAATGACGCATTGCGGGTTGTGCGCGAGGTTCTTCGCTTTACGCGTGTTGGCTCCGGTGCTGAAGTACAGAACGCCATCCATCCAATTGACACCCAGCGGCATCACGTGTGGCCGACCATCGGGGCAGACCGTTGCCAGCCAGCAGGTGTGCCGATCGGGTCCACCCGTTCCCGGAATCTGCGTCACGCCCCACTCCAGACGCTCACGTATCTTCGTCCACGGGATCAGCGGCGCACCATAGCCGTCGAGATTGCGCTCAGCCTCCGGCTCTCTTTGTGTGGTTGCCATGCTCGCTCTCCTTTGCTCAAACATAAACGCTTGCTCCTTCAAGTCTACCGCCATTTCCCTGGAAAAACTTCTCTGATCTTGCTCTCTTCAATCAAGAAGGTTTAGCTCTGCTCAACCGGCTGCAACGTATTCGCCTGCCTGTCGAGCTTCTCCTGTTTGAACGCCATTGGACGCAGGAAGCGCTGGATAATGAACCATTCAGCAAAGATGAGCGGCGCAACCCAGGAGATCCAGGCCGAACTGATATACACGGGGGTCGCCGTGACATTGCCGTGCAGATTATGAGTCAGCGTTAAGTAGGCCACGCCCAATCCCAGCCAGAGGCGCAAGAAGATGGCTGCAGTCGTCAGCGCATAGTTGCGAATCATCCAGATGCGATGCAACTGTATATGTCCCTGCCGAATGGCTCGATATGCCTGGACGATGCTATAGAACCAGATGATCGCCAGCAGCAGAAAGCCCACCTGGGCCACAAAGCCAGAGGTCGAGACGATTGCGGAATAAGCAGCCATAATGCTGCCGATGACAATACAAATCATGTAGATACGTCCTATAGTGCGGTGGACAGCAGGATAGCGCGTGCGAAAACGAGGCAGGAACTGAAATGGCCCGACGAGCAGCGCAACGCCACCAGTAATCGCATGCAACGCAAGTATAGTAAAGTGGAGCGGCACGGCAGGATTGAGCGGAATACGGCTCACGGCTGGATTAAAGCTTGCGTAGGGAGCGGCAAAGAACAGAGTGATACCGATAGCAAACAGGGCGAGCAATCCCCAGGCAATTGCGCCACCACGTGGAAAGAGTCCACGTTTGTTCATTACTCTCATCATTTTCTCCTGATAATAAGACAAACAATTGCTGACTTTCATGATAGTGAGTTATCACTATCATGAGGACAAAAAAAATTAAGAGAGAAATCTTTTGGCCCAATCTTCATCATTGACGATCTCAGGAAGGCGCATAGCAGCCGCAACTGTAAGCAGCATCCCCTGTGCATAAAACTCAACGGCGTCCCGGGTACTGACACCGGGCATGGTCTCTATCTGCGTGAAGATCTCGGCGCTGACCCGACGTATGACCACTCGAATCTCCTCATCCTCACAGGCAGCATACCCCTGAAGCAGCAACAACATCAATTCTCGGTCCTCAAGCAATGCACGATACCCATGTGCCATTGCCTCAAGCGGTTTTTCTGGATACTGACGCCCATACTCAATCATGCCACGCTTGAGACGCTCGTTCATGCGCTCGATGGCGGCAATAAAGAGCGCCTTCTTGGTCGGAAAAAGGCGAAAGAGATTGGGCTGCGAGATGCCGACGCGCTCGGCAATCGTCACCGTCGAGCCACCATGAAAGCCCTTCTCACTAAACTCAGTCATAGCGGCGGCCAGGATCTCCTCGCGCCGCTCATGAGCTGCCATTCTCGGTTGTCTCTGCGTTGATTTCGTCATATTTGATAGTGTACACTCACTATCATGAAAAGTCAAGTATTTTCGGGCGGCTTGAGGCACCAGGGCGAATGTGGCATACTCGTATGTAGATAATGTGTCACTAGCGAAAGGATGCTCATCAATGGCTGATGAAAAGAATGTGCCGCTGCTGGGACGCCGCGCGGTCGTCACCGGAGCTGGTCGCGGCATTGGTCGCTGTATTGCCCTCGCCCTGGCCGATGCGGGGGCCGATGTTGGAGTCACGGCCCGCTCCGAAGCCGAACTGGAACAGGTCGTTGGCGAGATCGAGGCCAGAGGTCGGCGCGGTCTCGCGGTCGCCTGCGATGTCACCGATCCACAGCAGGTGCAGACGATGGCGACAACGCTGCTCAGCGGGCTGAACGGCATCGATATCCTGATCAATAACGCTGGCAACGCTGGCAGCCACAAGTTTCTCAATCATCCCGACGAGCTGTGGCACCGCATGCTTGCCATCAACCTGACCAGCGTCTATTATGTCTGCAAAGCCTTTGTGCCGGCACTTGTAGAGCAGCGTCACGGGCGCATTATCACGATCGCCTCGATTGCTTCGCGTGTGGGAGAGCGCTACATCGCCGCCTATACCGCCTCTAAACATGGCGTGCTGGGCCTCACACGCGCCCTCGCCGCCGAGATGCTCCCCTATAACATCACGGTCAACGCCATCTGTCCCGGCTACGTCGATACGCCCATGACCGATCAGAGCGTCCAGAACATTATCACCCGGACCGGCATGACGCAGGAGAAGGCACGGGCGGCGCTGGAGAATACAAGTCCACAGCGCCGCCTGATTGAGCCGGAAGAGGTGGCGGCAATGACCGTCTATTTAGCTCTCGATATCAGCAAAGGCATTACCGGGCAGGCGATCAATATCGATGGGGGCGGCCTCATGTCCTGATCGAGCCAGCACACTGAAGCTACCTACGCCTCTTCGGGCTTTCGCGCCCACGCTGTGAGTCCGAAAGAGATATTGGTAAAATCTTCCTTCTGGAAATCGATCAGCATCTGGTTATAGTTTTGATCGTACTCTTCCTCGGTCACATTCACATGCTGAAGGATGAAGGGTTTGAGCAGCATATATGCGGCCTCTACATTCCTGAAAGTGGAATAATGCAGAGGGGTTGAGTAAGAGCAATCGATATAAAAAGCCTTGCCCTGGATATCCTGAAAGCCTGCCCCGTGCAAGAGCCGGGGGAGCATATACGCAATCCCCAGCGAACGGCCATCGACAGAGTAGGTTCTCTTCAGCTTTGAGAGCGCCTCGCAGAAATACGCCTGGATATCCTGGCTGGCCTTGCTGTTGGAGATTCCACTTTCGCTCTCGGTCAGACGAATAATCCCGCCTGGTCGCAGGATGCGCCAGCACTCTGCCAGTAGTTGCGGCCAGGTCTGCGTATCCATGAAGCCGACAAACAAACGACCGTTCACCAGATCAAAGGAGTGATCCTGAAAGGCCAGTGGCTCTCTGGCATCCATCACTTCAAACGTGACATTCTGCAGGTTTCTGACCCTGGCCTGCGCAAAATTATAGTTGATGGTGTTCTCGCTGATATCCACGCCAACCACCTCCATCTCGGGATACTCGAAGGCTACATCAATGGCCCACCCCGCTGGCCCACAGGCGATATCGAGAACTCGCCTGATCCCACTGAGATCGATTTCAGGAAACAGTCCTCCTATCGCTTGCGTGTAGATCTTATCCTGCAAAACCAGGCGGCCCAGTTCGATACTTTCATTTTGAATGACGTATGTATTCTTATCTTCGGACGGCATGAGAGAATCCTTTCCTGTGCTATATAGTACCTCGTGTCTTTCGTCCAGTATAGCAGAGATTGGGCTACTCTGTCGAATAATTTACATATCATAGATAAACAATCCTGTTTTGCGCCAATGGGATGCCCGGACGATATTATTGCCCTTATCATTCCTGAGAAGCGCCGCTTGCATCCTTGCTCGCCAGTAGCTATACTTAGCAATATTTGATGTCACAGCCTGCAAAGCGAGAGAGGACCATGCCAGACGAGGAAAACGCGGCGACCATTGATCCTGCCATGCACAGTTGGCCCACAAGCGCATCCAGAGCCACACAACTCCTGTTGCCAAAGCTGCGCCCACCACATCTGCGCTCCTCGCTCGTGCGCCGTGATCGCTTATACCGCCTGCTCGATGGTGGATTGGAGCGCAAACTCACGCTGATCTCGGCCCCGGCTGGCTTTGGCAAAACAACGCTGGTCAGCCAGTGGCTGGCTGAGCACAATACCCTCCCGGTCGCCTGGCTCTCGCTCGACGAGGGAGACAACGATCCCGTCCGCTTCTGGCACTATCTCATCGCCGCCTGTCAGACAATACGGCCCGATCTGGGACTGGCCGCGCTTGC
>JAICIM010000387.1 GCA_025928885.1 Ktedonobacteraceae bacterium
AATGGGGACCAGCGCGATAAAGTCGCGCAACTACGAATCTCTTGGGAACCAGGCGCGATAAAGTCGCGCGACTACGAATTCTACTGGATAATATATACTTTTGCCCATTCAACGGGCGAGGGCGCTTCATAGTGGGCCACGTGGAAGCCGCCGACTTTGGTGCTGATCAGGCGGTCAAGGTTCGGCTGATAGAGGGGAACCCAGGTGACATCGTTGATCGCCTTCTGTTCCGCATCAAGGTAGAGATCATAGCGCTTCTTCTGGTCCACCAGCACATCGGCCTGCGAGAGCTGTTTCTGCACGGCCTGTTGTTCTGCGGCAACCGGGCTATTATTCTCTCCATAGTTGTAGGTGTTTTGATCGACTCCTTTGCCCAGAAAGACGCTGAGCCAGTCCTGCGGATCGGGATAGTCCTGACCCCAACCGGCGTACCACACTTGCAGCCCCTTTGGATTATTCCTGGAATTTGCCAGCTCCTCGTTAAACTTACCAATCTCCAGCACGTTGAGCTTGACGTTGACGCCCAGCACGTCCTTCCATTGCTGAATGATGAACGTGGCGATGTCGTTGGTCTGCTTCTGGTTACGATCGGTGTAGGTGATCGGCGGCAGATCGGCCACGCTCTTGTAGCCCTTCTCCTTCAATCCCTGGGCCAGCAGTTGTTTCGCCAGATCGGGATTGCCGGTTAGGTTCGTCGTGCCGTCCGGTCCCTTGATATTCTCGTTATTGTAGCCCTCAATAGCCCCGCTTGGGACAAAACGGTTGACGGCATGGGCCGCGTTCCTGAGTACGCTCTTGTTTAAGAGTTCTTTGTTGATCGCCAGGGCAAATGCTTTGCGGATATTGATGTTGTCGAATGGTGGCGTCAGATAGTTGAACGTAATGAACCATGTGCGCAATTGCAGCGCGGACTGAAAATCTTTGCGCGTCCTTGCCTGTTCATAGTTGACAGGCGGAATGTGGGCATACTCGAACTGGCCGGAGAGATACGACTTATACTCGACATCCTGGTCGCCGCCAATCAAGAACTCCAACTTTTGCAATTTCGGTTTGTCGCCAAAATAGTTGGGGTTTGGCACCTCGGTGATACCCTGCGAGTGCGAGTATGTCTGCACCTGGAAGGGGCCGCTGCTGCCTCCCTCGCTCATATGATCGGTCCATTTATCGCCGTATTTCTCAATCAACTTTCTATTGACTACATACGATGAGCTGAAGGTGAGGGCGGCGAGAAAGTAGCCAGTGGGTTGACCGAGAATGATCTTCACCGTTTTGGGATCGGGAGCAAGCAGGCTGGTGCCGATGAGCGTCTTCACCTTGCCGCTCTGGAACTTGTCGTAATCCTTGATGGCGCTGAAATAATATGACACTTCAGATTTAGTCGCCGGGTCAAGCGTGCGATTGATGCTATACACGATATCGTCCGCCGTCAGCGGGCTACCATCGCTAAACTTCAAGCCATCGCGCAACGGGAAGGTATAGGTGAGGCCGTCGGGCGAGATCTGATGCGAGGCGGCGAGAACATGGATCATTTCACCCGTCGTATTTAGCTCGACCAGCCCGGTGAACAGCGTATTGATGACGATAATACTGTTGGCATACTGGGCCAGCCCGGGATCGAGCGTCGTGAAGTCGGCGTTTCCGGTCGGCCAGCGGAAGATTTGCTTGTCGGGCGGCGCTGGCTGTCCCTGGTTGCCAGCAGAGGAAGCACCCGGAGTTGAGGTGCCACCACAGGCGGCAAGCAGCAGCGAAAAGAGCAGTAGTAAGATCGGGATGATGCCAGTCACAAATTGTTTACGCATATATGGAAAAGTCCTTCGCTTTCTTTTTCCACAAAATACAGATTGAATAGAAATAAGGTCATGCGTTTGATCGTCCTCTTTCGCATAGAGCTAGAAGAGGCTCTTCTGCTTATGAGGTGATTATGCCCTTTTGTAGTATACTATATTTCTTTATAACGAGATATTTCAAAGCATTTAAAGACAGCAATACACACAAACGATGGACAAATTCACCACTGTTTGTATCTATCAACCTTCTATTACGCGTGAAATAGCGAGCTGATGGCCGTATGATGCGCCATGATTGGATACTCTATCCATAGAATGGTTTATAGTGAGGGAGAAAGAGCAGGGGAAATTTCGCGTGAAACTTCCCCTGGCGTCTGATCTGAGCGAAACGAGCGCTACAGATGTGAATACGGTTTGAGTTCAAAGTTGGCCATGCGCTGAATGTTGTTGCAGATCCAGATGGCCCCACTCTGCTGCTGGCCAGTGATCGGGTCGGGTTGGCCAACGTAGGCTTGTTGGGCTTGCGTGACCAGATCGTCGAGCAGCGCCAACGCCTGTGGTTGCGTCAATTGTTGGTTATTCATCACTACCAGATTTTTTGCATCCTGATGTGCTTTCTCCAACCAAACGCGTGTCTGGTCGATCGAGGTATGGATGCGGGAAGCCAGATCGCGCTGCTCTGCCGTTGCGTCGGGTGAAAGAACCGTCCCAGCTAGATGGCTGGAGATCAGGTAGACGTAGCCCGGTGAAGGCTCATCGTCAAAAGAGTAGCCCGGAGGGTCTTTCCCGTCGGGAGCCGGACCGACCAGCCCGACTTGCGAATCGTGTGGATCAACGTAGACGACAGGCCATGCCAGCGGTTCGTCTGCTTTCACAAAAGCGTTTCCTTCGATAAAATCCAGGATACGAATAAATTGCCGATGTTGCAGATCAGGGTTACGTTTCCAATCATCACGTGCCGCCGTTGACCATTCGAGCACTTTTTGTGTATTGCGCAAAAACCACATATCCAGCCCACCATGCAGGTTGCGTGCTTTGAGTTCGGGCGACTCTGAGAGCAGGTGGCGTAAGTGGTCGAGCATGCTAAAGTGCAGCTTGTCGGCGGGACTGGGTGCCTGTGGCAGTTTGGCGTAGTAGAGCCAGAATTTGTAATCGGGCGTGTAGGTAGACGGAGGGGCGCTGCTATCTTCTTGCGTCACGAGAATCCGACTGCGCAAAGCCAGCAGGTTGGCATGTGATGCGTTGCCAGTATAGAGCAGGCGGCTTGTACCGTGATTGATGACAAGCGGCCCCAGCGCCGTGACGTTGCTCTCGTTTTGGAGCTGATCGCCAAGCAACCAGGCATAGTACATTTTCCCGCTCGGCGAGGCCGGGATATTGCTCAGGTCAAGCTGCACCTCATCATTGATCCCTGTGCTATTGATGGGATCGAGCTGGCCGCTGCTCAGGAAGAAGGCATGGCCAAAAACCTGTTGATTGAGCGGAACGGGCGCTGGCTCTGGCGTGGAGACAATACCCGGTAGGAGCAGGAAGAGTAGCGCCCCCAGGCTGGCGAGAATCAGCAGAGCGCTTATGACGATGCGCATACGTGGCCAATTGCTGAATGGGAACGTGTGCGATGACGCCGGCGCTGGTGGTGGCTCAGGTTGTGGCGGGCGCATGATCGGCATGGATGGCGATGAGATCCCAGGATAGCTGATCGGCGTGGGGGGTTGCGACGAGCCGCCAGGATGGCTGATCGGCGTGGACGGCGATGAGATCCCAGGATAGCTGATCGGCGTCTGTCGTGGCAACACGGCGGAACTGAGTGGTGGCGTGGGAATAATTGGCCCGGACGATGGTTGGGACAATGCTCCTGTTGGTCTGATTAGAGGGCCGGACGTTGGTTGGTCTTGCCGCCCGCTTGAAAAGGGGACAGGACCACGAGAGGTCGGCTCAGCCATTGCTACAAAGGTGTCAGCTGTCTGTCGTAATACTATGGGAACTGGCTCGTTAAGCGCCTCCGTTAATGCTATTCCCAGTGCCGAGGCGCTGGCATAGCGCTCCTCGGGTCGTCGGGCCATGCCACGCAAGATCACCGCTTCCAGCGCTGGTGGGATCTCTGGATTGATCAGCGTCGGTGGGACGCGCGGCGCATCAATATGCTGCATAATAATCGCCGTCGGACTGTTGCCCCGAAAGGGAGTCGTGCCGGTGCATGCTTCATATAAAATGATGCTCAAAGAGTAGATATCGCTTTGTTCATTTCCTGGCGCCCCCAGCGCCTGTTCGGGCGACATATAGAGGGGCGTGCCAAGCCACAAGCCACTATGGGTGTGAGCTGCGGTGTTCAGCAGGCGTGCGATGCCGAAATCGGATAAAATAGGCTCGCCCATCGGGAGCTTGCTCGGGTCTCGTTTGTCCAGCAAAATGTTTGATGGCTTGATGTCTCGATGGAGCATCCCTTGCTGGTGCGCATAGTCCACAGCGAGACAAATAGGCGTGAAAAGCTGCACGAGGTTGGTAGCGGTGAGATACTTACCCACGCGTGAGGTTGCTTGCAGGTAGTGTGCCAGCGTTTGCCCAACCACGTACTCCATGACCATGTAGGCTGTTGTTTCTCCGGTCTCGGGAAATTGCGTGACGCGGAAGTCGTAGATACGGACGATATTGGGATGATGCAGTGAGGCGATCAGTTGAGCTTCGCGCTCAAAGCGCCCAACAAAATCTGGATCATTTTGCAGATCAGCATGGAGCAATTTGATTGCAACGTGACGGTGTAGTTGGGTATCAAATGCTTTCCACACCTCCGCCATGCCGCCATAGCCAAGACGTTGTTGTAGCTCGTATCTGTCGAGACGATGGTGCTGTGTATTCATGGCCGATACCAGGCTTTCTACTTCTAATCTCCGACAAAAACACCTGCGATAGCTCAATCTTTAACACAGAATGACGAGAGCCTCGCTCCTCTAGTAGTGCCTATATTATACAACAACCTTATGGCATAATGAATCCAAAAAGTTGTATGTAAAACACAACTAAAAATAGAGCACTGTCTTTAATAGAATTACGCGACCACATTATAGTATTCGGGGATGAATTTTTCTGTTCAGTTTGCTCACTATATGGGGCAATTCTAGTTTTATACTCTCTATTTCTGTAATAGGGGTAGACCCAATAGTTCCGCTCCCGCCTGCGCCTGCCGATACTCTTTCTCAGCTACCAGCATCAGCGAATCATGCTGGGTAAAATACACGCTGCTGGCAATCTGAAAGCCTGCTTTGGCAATACCACGTTGAGAGGCTGTATTGGCGAGTTGATGGACTATCCAGAAGCGCTCACTGTTTTCGGCGGCAAGAATGCTTTGTAGCAGGCGGGGATAGATGCCCAGTCCGCGCCATCTGGGGAGCGTGACGAAATTATACAGATAGCGCTGATTGGTCGGCACCTGGAAATGGACCCGTCCTTCGCCAAAGTTGGCGCGATTCGTTGCAGACCAGCCATAAGCCACTGGAATAGTACCTATATAAGCGATATAACCGCGATGCTTTTCGCGTAATACTGTTGCTATTTCATCGTCGGTCACTCCCATCAGCGTAGACAGTAGAGGCCTGTCTTCCGTTGCTGCTATCGTTAATAAAGGTAGTGGAGATAATCCAGGTAATAAATCGCTTTTACACCATGTCCAGAGAAAACCTGCCTGTTCGCATGGAATGATTTTTGATTGCATCAAAATATTCCTTTCCCGATAAGAGGAAACTACGTTATTGTACTCTTCATTATAGGGAAAATACCTGACATCCTCTGTCATATTCTGAACTGAAAGTAGTATCGTTGTATTTGGAGTCATCAGTATCATATAGAGAGAAACACGCGCAATGGGATTACTTTGCAATAGAGGCAAATAATGGCCTCAAAATGATGGAGTATAGCAGGCTGGAGGATGTTTAAGTCATGGACCCCGATATGAATGACCGGGGCTTCCAGAAAGGAATTTGTGTGATAACAAGCGATTATGAGTTGCTGAAGCAGGAGATTAACAGTAGAATCGACGACGGCAACCACACTCTTATAGTAATCCAGGGTCTCATCTCCGATCAGGAGGAGGAGATTCAGGAGATCAAGAGTCAGGGGAGAGGCATCCAGAAGCAACTTGGCAACGTGCATGTGCGTCTCGATGGCCTGGATACTCACCTGAACAGAATCGACATTCGTATCAATAGTGTAGACACCCGCCTGAACAGGCTCGACGCGCATCTGAGCAGAGTGGATATCCGTCTCCACTCATTAGAGGCTCGCCTCGCTTCTATAGAGGAACAGGAGAGCAGAGAGATATCCTCACTGGAGCAGCATTGCGACGGGCTGGCAGGACGAATTGATATGCTAGAGCAGCGCTTCGATAGTCTGGAGAAAAAGGTAGACATGATCCTGGAATTGCTCCTGGCGAAGAAGATATAATGGAGCAAATCATAGGGAGAAGAACTATCATTGACCGATACAACTTTTCGTTATTGTCCGACCTGTGCGACGCCGCTGGTGGAGCAAGTGATCGATATGGCACCGCGTCAGGTCTGCCCGCAATGCCAGTTTGTCCATTTTCTCGATCCGAAGGTAGTAGTTATTGTGGTCATCTACTATGAGGGTAAACTGTTGCTGGGCAAACGCAATTATGATCCAGGAAAGGGCCTGTGGAGCTTCTTTGGCGGCTATGTGGATCGGGGAGAGCAGGTCGAAGCAGCTGCGGCGCGTGAGGTGCGTGAAGAGACCGGTCTGACCGTTCAGATAGGGCCGCTCATCGGCGTCTATAGCGCGACCGACGACCCGAACGTACTGATTGTCTACCAGGCCGATCTCCTGACAATACCCGGCGAGACGTTGCTGCCACCCTCAGAAGAGATCAGCGAGCTGACACTGTTTCCTCTGGAGGAACTGCCTGCGCTCGCCTTCTCTATCGATGCGCGTATTTTACACGATTGGCGGCAACGCAACCACCGCTAAACGCTTACCAGCTCCCCAGCGCATTCGTCGTGGGCGTCTGCCAGCCTTCGGGATAGATCACATATGTTGCGCCGTTTGAGGCCCGTTGCCATAACGCTTCAAAGATGGCACGCGGATAGGTG
>JAICIM010000757.1 GCA_025928885.1 Ktedonobacteraceae bacterium
AACCTCTTGTTACAAGGCTCCAACGCTTTGTTGCTCTCGACAAAATAGCTAGAATCGTTTCTCACTACACCGGCTTTTCCGCTACCTGTTCACCGGTCGGGTTGACGCCGCCATCGCCGTAGAGGAAGCAGTTGGTCCAGTGGCCGCCACCCAGATCGGTTTTTTTGGGGAAACGTTCGCGGCAGACTGGCATAGCGTGCGGGCAGCGCGGATGGAAGCGGCACCCCTTCGGCGGGTTAATCAGGCTCGGAATCTCTCCGCGTTCAGGAATGGTTGCCAGATGGCCCGCCTTCACACGGTCGGGATCGGGCGCGGCAGAGAGCAACAGTTGCGTGTAGGGATGCCTGGGACGCTGCGTGATCTCCTCGCTCGATCCTCCCTCAACCATCTGGCCCGCATACATCACCACCGTATCCTCGGCAAAATAACGAGCGCTAGCGATATCGTGCGTGATAAACAGAAACGCTAGATGCTCCTCATCCTTCAAGCGCAACAGCAAATTAAGGATATCCAGGCGAATCGAGACATCCAGCATCGAGACCGGCTCATCTGCCAGTAACACCTGCGGCTGCACGGCCAGGGCTCGCGCAATGGCGATACGCTGTCGTTGCCCACCGCTCAGCTGGTGAGGATATTTCTCGATAAACTGCTCGGCTGGCGTCAGGCTCACACGCCGCAACAGCGCCAACACCTGTTCCCGCTCTTCTGCGGCTGTTCGTGCGTGCTTATAGATACGCAACGGGCGGCTGAGGTGATAGTGAACATTATGTATAGGGTTGAGCGACGAGAAAGGGTCTTGAAAGATCAGCTGGACATGGCGACGATATTCGCGCAGAGCAGCCCCACCAGTCAGTTTGACCGGTTCGCCACGAAAACGCATCCTGCCAGAGGTCGGATCATAGAGCCGTGCCAGCATACGCGCCACCGTCGTCTTGCCACTCCCGCTCTCCCCCACCAGCGCCAGAGCACGCCCAGGATAGAGGGCCAGCGACGCATCATCGACCGCGTGAACGGCCTGTGACTCACCAAAGGGCCGAAATTGCCGGAGGGGAAAATCTTTGCGTAAATGTTCGGCCTCCAATACTGGCTGCTGCCCGCGATCGTTGCCCGGCCTCGTCGCCGCTTGATTGAGCATATCCATCAGACGTTACTCCCTTCGGCCAGCTTCCCATACCGTTGCGCGAACTCTTCCATCGTCGGTGGTGGTGCCTGCCGCGTTCGCTGATCGTATAGCAGGCAAGAGACCAGCTGCCCCGGATTCTCGGCCAGCGCTGGCTGCAAGACTGGCACCACGCTCGAACAGGGATTGAAGGCCAACGGACAGCGCGGGTGAAAGGGGCAACCGGACGGCACTGCTCGCAGATCGGGTGGCGAACCGGGAATGCCCACCATCTTTTGTAGGGGACCATGCAGCCTGGGGAACGAGTTGAGCAGGCCAAAGCTATAGGGGTGGCGCGGATGTTCATAAATATCTTTGCTCGCCGCCTTCTCCACCATCTTGCCTGCATACATAATCGCAATCTGATCGGCCAGTTCCAGCAATAATGACAGGTCGTGTGTAATAAAGATCAAGGCCGTCGAGAACTCACGGCAGAGGCCGCTGATAAGTTGGAGAATCTCGCGCTGCACCACCACGTCGAGGGCCGTTGTTGGTTCGTCCATGATAATCAGTTCAGGATTGAGGGCCAGCGCAATCGCAATCACCGCACGCTGTCGCATCCCACCACTCAGTTCGTGGGGATAGCTGTTCAAGCGGTCCGAGGCGATGCCCACCAGATTGAGCAGATCGGTCGCACGCTTTTTACGCGCATCCGCTCCCATCTCAGGCCGATGCGTCTGCAACACGTCCATAATCTGTGTGCCGATGGTCAGGACCGGGTTGAGCGAGTTCATCGCGCTCTGGAAGACGATCGACATCTCGTTCCAACGAAACGCCCGCAGTTGGGAAGCGGAGAGTTCGAGCACATCGATCGGCTCTCCCGGCACCCGTTTGATCGCGCCGCGCTTCGCCACCTTCTGTACCGTCTCGTCTTTGCGTGGAGGATAATACAGCACCTCGCCACCGGTAATATAGGCAGGAGGACGCAACAGGCGAGAAATCGCATAGGCCAGCGTTGACTTACCACACCCGCTTTCACCAGCCAATCCTAGAATCTCGCCGCGTTGCAGGGTAAAGCTCACATCGTTGACAGCATGGACGGTCCCGTTAGCCGCGAAATAATCGACGCTGAGATTCTTGACCTCAAGCAGCGCCTTGTTGTTGGTCTGCGCATCCG
>JAICIM010000220.1 GCA_025928885.1 Ktedonobacteraceae bacterium
GTAACGGATATGATATTCGTTGCATCAGGCGTTTTGATTCGCCATATGAACAGTCATATGGCCGCCCCCTGCGCCACGCGGCGACTACTATGTTTGCCACGTTGACAACTTCAACTTCCTGATCATCCAGCCTGGATTATCCGAGAATGAAGTCATGGAACTGTGAGAAAGGCCCATCCACGCCTTCCACGTATCCTCAGTTGTGGGCGCGGGAAAAAATTTTAAGAAGTGAGCGCATACATACGCAAACGTGGTCATATGCGTGCAGATCGAACGCTTTTCACCACGAGGATCGGTAAGTCGGGGAGCCGCATGACGACATCTTTGCACGATCCGCACAATGGCAGCGGAAACGCGCCACACCAGCACATCGCTGGCTTTATGGAACATTACGCAGTAATGCGGTTGTTTCCCCGGCCAGGGGCATACACTCAATGGCGAGTGCGATGTACTGTAAAGCTTTGCCAGGTTGTAGCGCTGCTCCTGAGGCGCATCTAGCGAAACGATACAGAAATCAACACATCTTAGTATGTTTTGAAAGGCAGAAGTGGAAAAACATGTTTGCAGTTATTAAAAGCGGTGGCCGCCAGTACAAGGTTGCTGTGGGTCAGACGCTTGAAGTGAATCGGCTGCCAGTCGAGGACGGAAAACAGATCAGCATCTCAGAGGTGCTGCTCATCTCCGACGCTGACAACTCCCTGGTTGGCGCTCCGTTTGTCGCGAACGCAGAGGTGCTGGCGACGGTCAATGGACAGAAGCGCGGCAAGAAAGTCATCATTTTCAGGTACAAAGCAAAGAAACGCGTGCGCCATCGTCGCGGCCATCGTCAGGAATTGACCGTGCTCACCATCGACGATATCGTGTCGGAGGGCAAGAGTCTGATCACTGGCGAAGCCCCCCAGGCCAAAGCAACGCCGGTGGTTGAGGAAGAGGCTCCTGAGACAACGACTACGGCAGAAGAGCAGGCCGCTCCTGTTGAAGAAGCTGCTGAGGGCAAGAAGACGACGCGCCGACGCCGCACTACGAAGGCTGAAAGCAGCACGGAGGAATAATCATGGCACATAAAAAAGGTATGGGTAGCTCTCGCAACGGTCGAGATAGCAAACCCAAGATGCTTGGCGTCAAACGCTACGATGGGCAACTGGTCACTGCTGGCAGCATTATCGTGCGTCAGCGTGGCACCAAGATTCGCCCCGGCAAAGAGGTGGGCCTGGGTCGTGACCACACGATCTTCGCTCTGATCGACGGCTACGTCAAATTTGGACATGATAGCCGCGAGCGCCGCTCGGTGAGCATCGTGACCGAGTTCCCCGGTCGCCCCTCGATTGCCGAACTGCTGGCAGCGCAAGAGCAAGCCCTCGCCGCCGAAGCATAAGCAATTATCGCTACACAAAAAGGAGAGCCATCCGATTTATTTGGATGGCTCTCCTTTTTTGTGTGGAAAAATTACCCATCACTTCCTGGTTGAAGTCGCTGGGGGCGTCGGCCTTAGCGCCATTATCATTGTTCCCATTCTGCTGGCTCTGATTGTCGCTCTGGTTATTGTTGCTCCCTCCCTAATTGTTATTGTCGTTGTTGTCCTTGCTGCCGTCCTGATTGTCGCTTGATTTCGTATCCTGGCTGTTATCGTTATTACTGCCTTTTTTGTCGTTGTTGTTTTTGCTGTTGTCGTACTTGTGATCCTTGTTGTTGTCGCTTTTGTTGTTCCCGTTATTGTCGTTGTTGTTCTTGTGATTGCCGTTATTATCCTCATCGTCGTTGTTATTTCCAAAGGAGGCGGCAACCGCAACGCCATCATCGTTGGTTTTCACTTTGATCGGGCTGCGCTGGTCCAGCAATTTCTGACAGTTGAGGCCGTCGGCTCCCCAGGTATTGTTGAAGCGTTGAGCCAGGAAGGTGAAAAGCGTATTGGCGGCAGCTGCGTCGGGCGTGGGTTGCTGTCGGGTGAGCGGAGCATCCAGCTTGATGCGCGGCACAGCAATATCCAGCAAGTTCTGGCAATAGGTCTTCGTGCTGGCCTCGTTCAGTGAGTTGATCTGGGGCTGGTTGACACCGACGCGGTACAGATTGGTTTTATTCACGCTTTCATTATCGCCAACCAGCACCATCGGATCACCACCGGGAATGAGAGCGATCGGGTTTGCCTGATGAGCCGCTGCTAACAGTTCGTTTAAAGGCAGCGATGGTTCCACCTGACCGGGATCAGCCAGATTGGGAGCGGTCCAGGGTTTGCAACCCAGCGCACTGTCCAGCGCTTTTGCTACCAGCCCGTTGTCGCTACCATTGGTAATGATGGTGGCGTTGGGCAATTTGGCGATATTGGCGGCGGTAGCCTGAGCCGTTTTGCCATTGTCGGCCAGCAGATAGATGGTGGTCAGGTTATCGCTCTGGTCCTGGTCTACAACGCTGAAGTCGCGCACAGTGGGACAGGGCTTGCCATCGGAGCCGGTTCCCAGCGCGGGTGGCACGAGCTTGCCGCTTTGAATGGCTTGATTGGCCGCCTGAAAGAAAGCGGGACCGTTACAATAGGCGAACTGTCCGAAGACGTTTTTATTCAAGCCGTTAACGCATTTCCCATCTTGCAGCGAATTATCCTGCCCTTTCAGCGTGAGCTGAGCGCCATTGTAGCCGAACCAGATGCCCACGACCGCGTTTTGGGGCAACTGCGGTACAGTCGTGGGCGCGGCGGCCTGACGACCTTTATCGACAACCAGCGGATCATAGATAGAAACCTTGCCCGTGGCTGGATCAATAATGGCGGCCTGTACAAATGCCGATTGCGCCGGATTTTTCTCGTGACACGCGCCTTTGTCCCCGTTTGTTGCCACTAATTGGTACGGCTTTGCCAATCCCTGAGCACTCAATGGGTTGGCTGGGACAATTAAGGTGCAGTTGGGATTAGGCGCGTCGTCTTCGGCGGCTCGCGTGTCCTGGTGCGGACTGAGCAATACGAATATAGCTCCTCCCAGTACCAGCACTGTAGTAATCACAATGCCAATCAGCGCCAACGGGTTGAGGCGTCGGCGAGAGCGTGCATGTTTAAAATTTTGCATCTGCACAACCTTCTTCCTTAACAGATACTATTCCCTCTCTCACCAGTCATATCTCTGGCGAAAAAGAGCGCAAAAACCTGCCGCTTGCAGCAGTCGGCTCAAGCAGGTATGTTGTCATGTGTTACACCTGACGGGATGAGAACCTTACCCCGTTTCGATCATCCTATCCCCCAACAACATGGCCTGGATTTTTATGTAAAAGAGGCGGTCACGACACAACGTTTAAGAATCGTTAACCGATGCGATAATTTTTTTACTGTCTTTTCATTAGACGATATGTTTCAAATATTACCATAGCACCAGGCAATATTTACAGATTGCATGAGATTTGGTACTTTCCTACCAAATCTGGTTAAGGATCATTAACCGGTCTGGTTAAGGTTCCATGATGGAGAAAAATTGCTCTCAAATGAGGAAGCAGGCGGCTATATACGCATATCACTTCGCCTCCCATCATCTGTCGCGTTATTTTTTTTGCTATACTGATAAAAGGGCTATTTTCCTGAAATGGATGAGTTTGCTCAGATTATTCAGCGTTCTAGTGCGAAAGGATAATTCATGCGAGCGATTATAAGCGTTGCGAATCGTGATGGCCTCACGGAATTAGGCCGTGAATTACAGGGTCACGAGGTCGCTATCTATTCCACCGGTGGGACGTTGCAGGCCTTGCAAGCGGATGATATCCCGGCAGAATCGGTCAATGCATTGACCAACTTTCCTGAGATTCTGGAGGGGCGCGTCAAGACGTTGCATCCGGCGATCCTGGGCGGCATTCTGGCCCGTCGCGATGTTCCTCAGCACGAGGAAGATCTGCAAGTTCACGATATTTCTCCCATCGATATTGTTGTGGTCAATCTCTACCCATTTGCTGAGACGATAGCGCGTCCCGAAACGACGCTGGAAGAGGCGCAGGAACAGATCGATATTGGCGGCGTTACCCTGGTGCGTGCGGCGGCGAAGAATTTTCAGGATGTGATCGTGCTGGTGCGGCCAGAAGATTATGTCCTGGTCATGCAGGAGTGGCGCGAGCAAGGAGAAGTGAGCCTGGAGACGCGCCGCCGCCTGGCCGCCATCGCTTTCCAGCTTACCGCTAGCTACGACACAACCATTGCTGAATATTTACGGATGGCATCCGGCGAGTTGTTTCCTGAGCAGTTAACGCTGCCGCTAGAGCGGGTGCAATCGTTGCGCTACGGCGAAAATCCTCATCAACTTGCATCGTTTTATCGTTGGAGCGGCGTTGCCAATCCGCTCAAACTCCCCTCGGTTGGCAGGGCCGAGGTGCTGCATGGCAAAGAGCTGTCGTATAACAACCTGCTGGACCTGGATGCGGCATTGGGCGCGGTGCAGAGCTTCACAGCTCCGACCGTTGCTATTATCAAACATACCAATCCCTGCGGCCTCGCCTGTGATGATGCGCTGCTAAACGCTTATAAAAAGGCGTATGCGGGCGATCCCATCTCGGCCTTTGGCGGCATCATTGGCTGCAACCGCCCGGTTGATGAGGCTACCGCGCATGAGATCAGCCAGATCTTTGCCGAGGCGATCATCGCGCCTGATTTCACTCCTGCTGCTCTGGAGGTTTTGTATAAGAAGAAGAATATTCGTCTGCTTGCCACTCACTGTCCGATTGGGCCAAAGGTGGTCAGCACGCAGGCGCTCCATCATGGGCGGCCAGAAGTGCGCTCGATCAGTGGCGGGTTGCTCTTGCAGACGCTGGATGCCGTTGGAGAAGGCGATGTCGAGTACCGCGTGATGACCGAGCGCGAACCAACGTTTGATGAGGTGACGGACCTGATGTTTGCCTGGAAGGTGGTGCGTCACGTGAAATCTAACGCCATCGTGCTTGCTCACAAGCTGGCGGTGATGGGCGTTGGAGCGGGACAGATGAACCGCGTCACCAGCGTCCATCTCGCGGTGGAGAAAGCAGGTGAGCGGGCGCGAGGCGCGGTGCTGGCTTCGGATGCCTTCTTTCCCTTTGCCGATGGCGTCGAGGCGGCGGCGAAAGTTGGTGTCACCGCCATCATTCAGCCTGGCGGCTCCGTGCGCGACGAAGAAGCGATTCGTATGGCGAACCGCTACGCCATCGCCATGATCTTTACTGGACGCCGCCATTTCCGCCACTAATCGCCGCATAATAAACTGGGGACATACACTTATGTGTATATCCCCAGCTTTTGTTGTGCCTCTTTTGCCGTCATCGCGTGACAACAAGAAGATCATGATTTCAGGCGACGATCTCATCAGAGAAGAACCTCACCCACAGGACACAGACCGCCAGACCCCCGATCAGCGTGAAGAAGCCCACCGCGCCGCGTGTGCCTTCTGCCACGTTGAGATCTTTGAAGGGGTAAAAGATGATCAAGGCAAGCCAGCCAAGTGTGAGTGTTACCGTCCAGTTCAACTTGGTGGTCTCTGGTGAGGATGGGTAGAACTGGTTATAGAAGAACAACACGAGCAGGCCAACGATAATCACAAGCATCTTCAGTCCGGTCGTGCTGCTGCCATCGCCGGTCCAGTCAATAATGAGTGAGTCCTTAATAAATAAAAAGCTGCAAATCCAGAGGGTCGAGAGAATAACGCCGATCACGACCTTGCGGATTTCTATTGGATTATTCACGAAAGTAAGCTCCTTTTATTTGCGGTATCCCCCACGTTTACTTCGTATTGTAGTCCTTGCGAAAAGAGAAAGCAACATCTTTTTCCCGGGTGATACCTTGCAGATACCTTGCAAATTTCCGCTATTATGACTGCTCCCATCACAATTCAGAGTAGGCACGTGCAAAGCGAGCGGCCCATTGGGCATTGTTGATGAGCAGTGCTGTGTTGGATGTGACGCTTTCGCCCTCCGTCACTTTCGCGACGTGTCCCAGAATAAATGGGGTGGTTGCGGAGCCGCGTATGCCTTGCTGGCGTGCCAGTTCCAGCGCCTCTTCGATGGCGGCTTCGAGCGGGGCCGGGTTCATCTCATAGGGTTCAGGAATGGGGCAGCAGACTACCAGGCCGTGCAACTGGTTGGCCCATTGCGCCTGTGCGGTGGCGGCAACGGCGGCGATATCGTCGAGGCGATGGGGCAGGCGGCGTCCACTCTTGCGCACATAGAATGCGGGCAGCTCGTCTGTTTGCCAGCCAAGAACCGGGATGCCCTGCGTCTCCAGATATTCCAGCGTCAGGTCCAGATCGAGGATCGACTTTGCTCCGGCACACGTGACCAGGACCGGTGTGCGGCTCAGCTCGGTCAGGTCGGCAGAAACGTCAAAGCTGCTGGCCGCGCCACGATGGACGCCACCGATGCCACCGGTTGCGAAGAAACGAATGCCTACCATGCCAGCACAGAGCATGGTTCCGGCGACCGTGGTGGCTCCCAGCTTGCCGGTCGCCAGCGTCACGGCCAGATCGCGCCTGCTGACCTTTTGCACCTCTTTGGCCGTTGCTAAGCGCTCGATTTCGGCTGCGGAGAGGCCGATGCGAATCTTGCCCTGATCGATAGCGATGGTGGCCGGAACGGCTCCCTCGGCCCGAATCGCCTGCTCCATCGCATTGGCCGCTTCCACGTTGGCCGGATAGGGGAGGCCGTGTGCGATGACCGTTGATTCGAGGGCGACAACCGAGCGCTGCTCCTGAAGCGCTGTCTGCACTTCTTCTGCAATTGTGATGTATGCTTGTTGCTGTTGCATGGTGTTCCTTTGTCCAGGAATGAAATGTTTCTTTCAAAGCCGGGAACATGGTGCGTAGCCGCGCGATACAGTCGCGCGGCTACGCACCATGTTCCCGATTTGTTCGTGGAAAACCACAGATTGCGGCTTCTCATTCGTTCGTGTGTTCTCGCGTAGTATAGCAAATTGGTCGCAAAAAAAACAAATCTGTACGCTGTTTTTCGCTCTACAAGTGCTGCAATAGAGTGTGCCTTCTTCCTCTCTATTGTAATGGGACGATGGTACCGGAAAATGGGGCCAGTGGGGTTTTCTCGCTTGTCTGCGTGTACAATACATCTGGATCTTTCGTCTCTGAAGGTTCCTATTGTTTGCACCCCTTTGGCGGCTCATGTTATATTACCCACAAAGGGTGGGGTGATCGTGGTGCGTCTTTGTGTGTTATTGTAGTTCAGTGTGGTTCAGTGGGGCGATGGTTTGGCCTTGCCCATTTATAACAGGTACTGTTGCTTTTTTAGCTTTGAAAAAATTATGAGGAGAAATATACGATGGCATTTGCGAAAAAGTTACTTACTACTAGCCTGGCTGTTGGCGGCGCACTTGGCGTGATGGCTGTATTTAATAAACTGACCGCATCGATGGCGGGCGAATTGGATACCGTGTTGACGGGTGAGGAGCGCCGCTATCCCTGGAAATATGGCGATATGTTCTATACGGTCAAAGGTTCGCGCGATGCCCGTCCGCTCCTGCTGATTCATGGCTTCGCTCCCGGGGCATCGTCCTATGAGTGGCGCAAAAATGTGGACTCGCTGGCCCAGGATTTCCGCGTTTATGCCCTTGATTTGCTGGGCTTTGGCCTCTCCGATCGTCCCGCCATTGAATATACCGCTGAGACATTTGCCGACCTGATCAGCGACTTTATCCGCGAAGTGATTGGTAAACCGACCACCGTGGTGGCGCATGGCCTCTCCAGCACCTATGTGATTGCCGATGCGTACCGCCGTCCCAAGCTCTTTGAGCGCCTGATCCTGGTTGAGCCATCGCCGACTATTTTGCAGGAATCCTCATCTAGCCCGCTTCAGGGGCTTGTGCAGAAGGCGTTGAGCGCACCGATTGTGGGCGAGTTTATCTATAATCTGCTCAATTCCCGCCAGTCCATTCGTAGCTACTATGACCGCGAGGGCTATCACAATCCTGGCCTGATCACCGACGAACTGGTCGAATATCTCTACACCAGCGCTCATCAGTCCAACGCGAACTATCCTGCTGCGGCCCTGTTGAGCAACGAGCTGAGCCTGGATGTTCACGAGCCGTTCTCGCGCTTGCAGGTTCCGGTTGTGGCCGTCTGGGGACGCGAGGGCGTACTGACCCCTTCAGAAGCCAGCGCTGCCTTCAAACGCGTCAACCCCCGCATCGAGGTCCGCATCCTTGACCGGTGCAGTTATCAGGTGCAGGAAGAGCAGGCTGAGAGCTTTAACAATCTGGTCAAAGAATCTGCCGCTGTGAAAGCCCAATAAGCACGTAGATAGAAAAATGGACGGGAGTTGCATCCCGTCCATTTTTTGCTTACTCTTCCTCTTGTTGCTCTTTGCCCTTCTCTGAAGCGTAGGCTCGCACGCGGCGATTGAGCGGGGGCTTGATGTTGCCTGACAGTCTGGCCTCTTCGGTGCTGGCGTTGTCGGTTGTTGTATCGCTGGCAGGCGTCGATGCTGCGGTTTGCTCCGGCTCGTTCGTTCTGGGTAGATCCTGGGTGCGCTGCTGGCGTAACCTTGTCCAGGGTGAGCGCTGCAACCAGGGGGCGCGTTTATGGGCGAGAATCTGATCGGCGGTCTCGCCATGAGCGGAGCGGTAGACGCTGGCGATCACGACCCAGATGGCGGCGACGATGGGCGTTCCCAGCAGCGCTCCGAAGGGTCCGAAGATCTGCACGAAAATGATCAGGGCCAGGATGGAGGCGACCGGGTGGAGTCCCACCGCATGCCCGACGATGCGCGGCCCCAGCACGTTGCTTTCAATCGCCTGAATCAGCACAAAGTAGATGGCGATGTAGACGGTGCGCGGCACCGGATCGGGCAACAGCAGCGAGATGGCAAGTGCCGGGATCGAGGCCAGCGCAGGACCGACCATCGGGATCGTTTCAAAGAGAAAGGCCATCACGCCGATAATCAGGGCAAAATGGCTGAGTCCGAGGAACCAGCAGCCAATGCCAGCCAGGATGCCGATAATAAAGGCTAGAGTGAGCTGTCCACGAATATAGTTGCCAACCACGCGGCTGAGGGCATCCTCAAAGATCATCACATGGGGCAGCCAGTTTTGCGGAGCGAGGTTGACGATATTGTTGCGCACACGCTTGCCATCGAGCGTCAGATAGAAGCTGATGACGATTACGACCAGGATATTGATAAACGTGCCTGAGATTACGAAGAACAGGCCGAGCAGGTTGGTGAGAGCCGTGTTGGCGAAGCTCTGAATCTCTCGCTCCAACTGTGTGATAGTGTTATCGATATTGCTCTGTGGGATGCCGTGCGAGACCAGAAAGTTGTTGATCTGCCCATAGGTGCGTGGGAGGTCCTGCACATAGGACGGCAGGTGCGTGGAGAAGTATTGTACCTGATTAATGAGCGAGAGCGAGAGCGCGTAGCCCAGCGCAATCAGAACGGTAAAAAGGACGGCGTACGTCAATGCTGCGGCGATCAGGCGAGGAACGCCCGCTTTTGCCAGGAAATCAACGATGGGAGTGAGCAAGAAGGCGACCGCCATTGAGAGCAGCAGCAGAATAACGGCTAATCCGAAGTAGCCCAGAATGGACCAGGTGGCCCAGAAGATAAGGCCCAGGAAAACGATGCTGCCCAGGATGTAATAAGTGCGCTGCCAGTTCACGCGTTGCATAAAAGTTCCCTTTGTGCTGTATTAAGACAATCTTTTCTGCTATAGATACGTCACGGGCGAAAGTCGGGTTGAGCTTCAGATGTGCTTGCGCAAAGAGGGATAGTACCTGTGGTTGCGAAGATGTGCTTGTACAAAGAGGGATAGTACCTGTGGTTGCGAACATGCAGAATAGCGGAATGGATTGTAATGTCATTGCTGCGTGGCTGAAATGTGACCTGACACCAACATAACGGGGATGGCATTACACATACAGATACACATTCGGCCACGCGTCACTTTTCCTTAGCGCTGCTTGCCTGAGA
>JAICIM010000438.1 GCA_025928885.1 Ktedonobacteraceae bacterium
AGAGGACCGCGACCTCAAGCGGATCGAGCGTGATCGTATGGGTGTGAAGTGCCTGAATGAGGCTGCTGCTTAGCTCGCTATCGGCGGTGAAGAAGCGCTCAAGCGTTGCCATGCTCTCAGGGCCGCCATAGCGCTCTATTTCTCTGCTATACGTATTGAGCGTGTACTGCTCAATAATCCCCTGCTCCGCAAGCTGACCGGTCCATTGTAGTGTCATTAACAGCAGCTGTGAGGCGCTCTGGGCGTCGCTGGCATGCAGGCGCAGGCGAATATGCATGTCCCTCTCAACATAGCGAATGAAGAACCAGCGGTCAAAGAGCTGGAGAGGGCGTAGACGCTCTAGAAAGGGAGTGATATGCTGCGCAATGACTTCGTTCTGGGCGTCAGACTCGCAGGAGAGCTTGATATAGACCCATTCGCCGCCTGGGTAGGCGTTCCGTAGAGTGCGTTCCACCGGGCGCATAAGCGATGGTTGAATTGGCTGTGATGACGCTGCGGCTGCTTGTGTGCGCACGACAGGCACGACGATTTCGGCAATGTACGTATTGTCTGCGTGACCGCCGTTCAGCCAGAGATCCTCGAAGTTCGGCAGCATCTCCTGTAGCGTCAGAGCATGGTCGGGTTGCATATGGTCCAGTTCGCTAAATAGCTCGTCGATGGTGCAGGGATGCTCTAGATCAAGCAGGAGACGATTATCTGCCTGTGTCCAGTAGACATAGCGTGGGACATGCCAGCGTTGTCGCCAGCGCTGCACCGCCTGATATTTCTCCAGATCGCAGCTTTCCAGCGTTGCCGGAGCCAGTGTTGCTGCTGTCAGGTTCCACTGCGCCGGACTGAGGATCAGATGGTCGGAGACGACGCGCGGCAAAAATGGCGCGGTTGCCAGCCTGCCCCAGTCAAAGGGCGTGAATGCTGGCCGCGCGTCTCCCCCGATCTCGGCCAGAAAGCGGCAGACATTCGGCGCATTTTGTGCGTTGAGCATATGCCCTTCGCAGACTCGCACCTCTTTGCCCAGCCGTAGTGAGCGTAGATAAAAGCGGTTGTCGCGTAGCCCAACGACCAGATCGTCAAGCGTGATGAGCTGCTCCGGTTCGACCGACGGCATAACGCCTACCGCAATCTCATAGCGGCGCAGGCGGGGACGCAGCGCGACATTGGCGGCACGCGCACGAACGGGCAGGTACGTGAGTTCGGCGAACACAATATCCGGGGCCAGCGCCTCTTCTTGTGCAATAAACTGTTGCAGCTGCTGCCTCGTCTCGCTCCCGAGGATATCGCAGAAGCGGCCAAAGGTACGGCCCCCGCCCGGTGAGCCGCAATTTGGACCAATCACAGCTCGCCAATCCCCTTGCTGAAGCGCCTCGCGAGATGCTGCCTGGATCTGAAGATAGATTTCAACGGAGTGAGGCAGCTCCGTTGCGTTTATTGGCTGTCTTTCCAACTGCTGTAAAAGATCATCGTTCAGCACAATTTCGCAGGTATGGTCGTTGACAGCTTGCATCACCAGTCGGGTCAGAACGGTATCGCGACGCGAAGAGGTCGTGGGTTGTGCCTGTGGTGGAAGCGCAAACGAGCGTGGAGGAAATTGATACGTTGGCGGTGCGCCCAGCCCTTGCTCCTCGCTGAGTAGCTCAAGCAATGGTATTTCTGTGTAGGGACCATATTTTTCCAGAAATGCCTGTCGATACTCGTGCAGGTGCTGAAGGCCCCTTTTTTGACTCTGCCTGAAAAGGATCTCGGCGGCGCGGCAGGCTGCATGGCCGATCTCGTCTGGGAGGCCAGAAGAGGTCAGGGCCAGAGTAGTATCAGTTTGCAGATTGTCGTCATGCTGCGTTGTTGGGAGACGTTTTTGCGTTTCTCGGATATCGTGGAGCAGGTCGCTACTGGGGGTCTGGTCGAACGCTGCAATTTGATGCAGCACCTGTGCAATTGGCTCTTTGACGGCAGTGAGCGCTGGCGTGTCGGGCAGATGCTGGAGCAGGTAGTGGGCTGGCGAGGTGTCGGTCAGGGGTGGTCGGAGATTGCTTTGCAAGAAGTGGTGTTCCCACAGCTGCCCGACAAATTGCTCAAGTAGTGGCCGTGTCACCTGGGGATACTGAAGCTGCAAGCGCTGGATCAGTTCCTGGTAGGGGAGTGGTTCTTGCGTTAATTGTAATGCGTAAAGCATGGGTTGCGTGACCTGGACACGGATCGAGGCGTTATCCGCTTGCCCATAGATATCGGCGTGGGGCAGGTGCGCTCGTGTGCCATCGCAGAGAATATTGTGATTGGCCACAACTTGCAGATCCGGGAGGAATGCTTTCTCCTGTTCAATATACTGGATCAGCGCTAGCACCCAGCTCATATCGGGCCGCGTTCGCAGCGCTTTGACCACAGGCGAGGCCATTTGCAGTAGTGGGCGTTTACCGAAATGGCCCATCGCGACGCCGGAAAACAGGCCAAAGGGTGTTGGACGGGTGCTCATGCGGATAAGATAGCGCAGGAGACGCGAGAAGACGCGCCGGGTGCGTCGAGAGTCATCATCAGGACGCAAACGGGCGATTCCTGCCAGCAATGAGGGACTCGCGACCGCCAACGCTTGCTGAATGAAGGGGTCCCGCGCCCTCTGGAGCAACTCCTGCCGGCACAGTTCGCGCTGCTTGCGCAGAGCCTGTTCTGAGATGGGACCATTTTCAGCTCTTTGCTGCGTGGTCAATTGGAGAAACGTTGCTGCTGGCAGGAGTGGGGTGCGTACGAGAAAAAAGGCGGCGGGTTGGAACCAGGGCAGCTTATGTCCCTCTGTCGAGTCGGGCGATATGGGCATTCCTTTTCTTTCCTCCAATCGGGTGACGCTGCACTCCAGGCACCTTTTGCAGAGAGAGGGCAGCGTGTATAATGTCTGTGATACTGCTGAGCCAGCACATCATGAGATTAAGAGGGCATGGTCCCAGTCCGGCTCGACGGCGGTGGCAGCAGCCAGCAGCGTCATAGCGACGCCAGGAGCGCCGGTGAGCCATGAAACCTGATCCACCAGGGTGCCTTCGACCTCGACATCCTGGAAGCCGAGAGGGGTGCTGGCACGATAGCTGGAGAGGATCTGTTCCACGATCGTCGGGATCGAGGCCCTGAGCACCTCGTTTCCTGTTTCATTGGCAAAGCGCAGGCAGATTTGCAGCAGTCCCGCCCAGCCATGACAGAAGGTGGGAGAGATGATACGAGTATGAGTCTGGGGGCGCTGCAAGACTGCTTCTATTGCCTGCACCGCCACGTGTTGCAGAAATCGTTTATTAAGCGCCAGCCCTGTCAGCCAGATGGCGCGGGCGATCCCGGGAGCGCCGTAACACCAGGCGGCTCTGCCGGGTTTGCGCAGGGCGTTCTGCATCACTTTGCTTTGTAGAGCATCTGGCTCAACGACGATCGGCCAGTTGATCCCCCACGTATCGTAAAAACTATGTTGCATCAACCAGAGGGTGATATGATTGATGGCTTCATAGTGGCCCGGTCTTTTTCTCCCCTTGTGCCACGCGCAGGCCAGAGCGGCCAGTGGACCGGCGATGCCATGTGCCAGCCCACAATCATAGACGCCTTTGGGATACATCTGCCGTTTTTGTTCCGTGCTTAATAATTCGTGGGGAACATGCCAGCGGTCGCACGTGTGGAGACCATGCTCATCGAAGCCAGAGAGCCATATCAAATAATCAATCAGCTTATTGCTTGCTTGTAGTGCCATCTCGTCGGACTCTGGAAGCGTCAATAAATAGGCCAGTGTTCCGGCAGCTCCATTGACAACATCATATTCCTGTGTTGCTACTCCTCTCCTTTCATCGTGCGGATAAGACAGAGAGAGTACCTGTTCGCACAGACCTGCATTCACCGCCTGGGCCAGCGGCATGTAGCGCTCATCTGTTGTGCTGAGTAATGTAAGCAGTGTGGCGACCCCTGCCGTCCCTTCAAAGAAGCCAGGCATGTTGCATGGTTCGGTATGTGTTCCTTGCGAGACCAACGTTGCCAGCTGGAAAGCGGTTTGTTTGTAGCGTGCTTCTGGAAAGCATTGGCAACAATAGGCAAAAGCAAAGGCAAGCCCCGCAAAGCCGAGCGAGAGCGACGTTGCCCGCCAATGCGCAGGGTTGCTGGACTGTTGCGTCGCCCGCTGTGCAATGCGGGTGATGTGCTCAATATCTTCCAGTCGATCAAAAACATCATGGGCGACGGCCAGCGCTTGTTCGCGTAAAGGCGGGGGAAGCATTGGCCGCCAGGGTGCTGGTTTGTATGGCGTCTGGTGTGAGGGGAGTTGCATATTCAGATCCTCCATCTTTCCTTGTTCATCTGCAGTGAAGAGTCAGAATACAGCGCATGAGGGTTAGTATAAGCAAGAATTTTGTATTCTGGCGACCTACAGATGTCATTTCGTCGAGAACGGGTTGTTGTCACGAGAATGATGAATGTCATGCCGTCAGTAATGGCAAAATTCATATCGTGTGACATTTGTCAAATAGCATATAAACAAACGTAATGATTATATTGTGATATTTTGACCTATTGAAAAGGCGTAAGAAATAGTATTGTATACATTAACCTCGGTGAACGACCGCAGCGTTTCGGCGATCTGATGATTAAGAAAGGTGTATTTCATGAAACAATTTGAAACCGACAAAACCGTTGACCTCAAGAGCTTTGTACTGGACTTTCGCGTGGTGAAGCATCCCCAGGAAGAGCATGCAATGCCACCGATCACTTCAGTTGTTGCCTGCACGTCAGGCTGCATCACGAATGATACATGCCAGAGCTGTACCTGCGCTCATGGCTGTGTCAGCGATGTCAACGATTGTGGTACGGCTTATACCTGCTAGTACCGACGAGACAAGCTGTATCCAGCCAGGAGAAACGGGCATGCGTACGAACTTCCAGGATTTCAGGAGGCTCGTATGCTACCCCTCCGCTTTTGTTGCAGCCTCCTTCGTCGTGGGTTGTTGACGCTGTGCGTGTCGCTGACGAAGATAGACATAGCTATCTTCTAATGTGGGCCGGGCTGCCTGGAACGAGAGCGCAAGCGCCGGGTCAGGATCACCGACGAAGTGATAGTGAAAGCCCTCGTTATGGGGAAGCATGCTCATGACCGTGAGATTGGGTGGGAGCGGTATCTCCCGGCTGCTGATCATGTCCCAGGTATGATCCTGGGCAGCTTCAAGTAGCGTCTGCGTTCGTCCGTGAAAAATGATCTCTCCTTGATCGAGGATAGCCAGGGTATCACAGGTATGCCCTATATCTTCCACGACGTGGGTCGAAAACAGAATGATGCGATGAAGCGCCAATTCGCTGAGGATGCGGCGCAGGCGGATACGTTCCTCCGGGTCGAGGCCGGCGGTTGGCTCGTCAACGATGATCAGATGTGGGTCGCCTAGAAGGGCCTGAGCGATCCCCAGCCGCCGCTTCATCCCTCCCGAGAAGGTTTTGACCCTCTGCTTTGCCCTGTGAGCGAGGCCAACAATATCGAGCAACTGTGCTATCTGGCGCTCTCGCGTGCTCCGATCATAGAGACCTTTGAGTAGAGCGAAGTATTCGAGCGTTTCTGCCGCGTTCAGATCGGGATAGAGGCCGAGATCCTGTGGGAGATAGCCCAGGTGCTGCCGTACCGCTTTTCGTCCCGCCGCGTGATGCAGATCATGGTCGTTGATGAGAATACGCCCGCTACTGGGGGCAATCAGCGTTGCCAGCATGCGCAACATCGTCGTCTTGCCCGCCCCGTTCGGCCCTAGCAGCCCGAACATCCCCTGTTCGATGCGCAGGTTCACGTCGCGTAGCGCCATGACGTTGTGCTTGTAGCGTTTACTAACGTTTTCAAGCTCTATCTTCATCATATATGTTTTCGCTTTCTTCGCTATTGTGAGGTAAGTGCGCCAAGCAGCCGCTCCTCATGCTCCATCCACCACCAGGAACCCGCCAGCAGAAGTGTTCCCAGGCAGAAGAGAAGCGCCCGGCTCGCTCCCCAGATGCTTGTGTTCGGTAACCA
>JAICIM010000431.1 GCA_025928885.1 Ktedonobacteraceae bacterium
AGATTGTCCATCAGGATGTAAAACCGGCCAATTTTTTGATTCGCGAACGCCGCGAAGAGCATGAGGGGGAGTATCTCGACCTGCAACTGGCAGATTTTGGTATTGCCAAGCTCTTGCGGGTGGCTGGAGAAGAGAACGAGGTTCCGCGTGGCACCCCGGCCTATGTGGCACCTGAGCAGTGGGATAGTCGTCCTGTTCCAGCTAGCGATCAATATGCGCTGGCGGTGATGACCTATGAACTGCTCACTGGCGATGTGCCTTTCTCAGGGTCGCAAGACGATGTAATGGATCAGCATCTCTATGTGTTGCCCCAACCGGTCAGTGAGGTCAACCCACATCTTCCCGCCAGCGTAGATGTTGTGTTGTTGCGGGCGCTAAGAAAGCAGCCCGCCGAGCGCTATCCATCGGTCTCTGCCTTCGCGCGTGCGTTTCAGCGAGCGCTACACGAGAATGGCGCTCTGTATCAGACGGTGGTGATCTCTCCTGTCGAGGCGCAGGAGGGGACGTATCGTACGCTCAATTTGTCGGGAAAACGCAGGGTGGTGGTGGATATTCCGCCGGGCGTGCAACATGGCGAGATCATGAAGTTTAAGGGTGTCGGCGAGCCTGGCTATGGAGGCCAGCCCGGTTCATTGATCCTCACGGTGAATGTGGAGCAGGAAGAAGATATTGCCACCTTCGCCCGCGCCGCAGCTTTGTCCGAGACTGCTCCCGCGCGTCCTGTACAGCTTGCAATGCCTGTTCCTACGCGTCCGCATAGCTCGATGCTAACATGGTGGTTGTTGACGCTGGCCGCCTTTCTCGTCATTAGCAGTGGAAGTTTATTCTATTTCACTCAGGCGCAGGCCATGAACGCCTCCAATGCACGTGCCACCGCCATCGCTCAGGATCATTGGACCGCGATCACGATTGCTCAAGGAGCAACTGGCACCGCCAGCACGAATAGCAATGCGACGGCCACCTCCGGGGCGTCGCAAACGACCGCCACCGCTAAAGCAGCGACGGAGAAAGCTGCAGCCGCAACGGCCACTGCAAGCGCTCAGGCGCACCTCACCGCTACCGCCGTGACGACGGCGGCGACCGCTACTGCGCAGGCTCATCGATCCGCCACTGAGACGGCAGTAGTCGCGACAAATGCCACTGCTACCATTGCGACAAATGCGACGGCAAGTGTGGCAACTGCTGCGGCTGCCACTGCTCAGGCCAATGCGGCTCTAGCAAGCACCTATGCGACGACGACGGCAAGAGGCGTGTTGCAATTTGATGATCCGCTGCAAGATAACGGATTGGGGTATCGCTGGGATGAGATGAGCGTGAGCGGCGGCGGGTGCGCATTTACCAACCTCGCATATCATTCCAGCGTCTCGCAGAGCCACGTTATCTCGCCCTGCTTCGCGCGTGCGACCGATTATCGCAGTTTTTTCTATCAAGCCAATATGCAGATTATCAGCGGAGATCAGGGCGGACTGATCTTTTGCGCCGATGCTACCACCGACACTTTCTATTATTTTCATGTAAGTGTTGATGGCAACTATGCTCTTGAGATCTACAAGCAGGCCAACGCTATTGGCACCTTGCAGCAGGGGAAGAGTGTGGCCATCAAGACCGGCCTCAATCAAAGCAATCTGCTCGCGGTCAGCGTGGAGAAGGGCCAGATCAATTTGTATATCAATATGCAGCCGGTTGCCTCGGTGAATGATACGATGCTGGCGCATGGACAGGTCGGGGTGGTTGCTGAAGATGTCTCGCATCCAACCGAAGTGGCCTTCAGCAACGCCCGTGTACGCACCTTTTAGCCTGCACGAGTGAGCAATCGCTCAGCAAAAAAGTTACTGGCCCAGTTTTTGCTCAATTGCGCAGGCAAATTCTTCCAGATCCCCCAATCGTTGTTGAATGTGGTCGTAGAGCAGGTCTCTATCGAGCGTGTCTGCGTCGTGAACCAGCGTGTCACGGAGATTGGTCAGCACCTCCAGGCGATAGGCCAGCGGGCGGGGGATGAGCTGCTGCGAAGCGATGCTGCTGAGGAGATCGTGAAAGCCCTCGGCATGGCGCAGCCCGAAGGCGGCAACCAGCGTTGCACAGATGCGCAAACAGGCTTCCAGCGCCTGCTGCAAGTAGCGTTCCGCCAATCCATAAACGTGATAATCGGCGGTGAAGGTTTCACGTTCCGTTTCCCCCAGTTCGCGTAAGATGTGGAGTGCTTCGCGTAGCTGTTTGGTTTGCTGTTGCACCAGATCTTTGTCGATGGGCAACATCTGCCCTTGCAGCCGCCGACTCAGTGCTTGATTCTGGATATCGTCAAACTTCTTGAAGTCCAGGTAATCCATCACTGCCTTTGTCTCGAAGATCACGCGATGTTTTTCGTCACGGGTATAGAAAATCTGTCCGTGTTTAATGACCTGGAGCTTGAAGAGCAACGATGTTTGATTGAGGATGACCACATCGATGCTGTCTGATTCCAGCCGCTTTGCCAGCTCACTAAAAAAGTAGAGCCGATAATCGAGGAACTGGTCAGCTTTAATCTGGTCCATCATGAGAATAGCGATATCAACATCGTTCAGTTGACCAAAGGTGGCGCGGTTGGATAGTGTACCGGTGAGGTAGGCAGCATTGACTGGATTTTGGGCGAAGAGTTGATTGAGTCGAGACTGCTTTTCAAACAAGTTCATCAACGACCTCCGAGAAAAACCCTGGAGATATCCCAGGCCGTTGTCAAGCGTGGCTGTGTAAAAAGACGACCCCTTCAGAACTGCATCAGTTCATACTTACAACTATACCATAAAAAAAAGCCCTACGATACTGCAAACTGCCTTTTTCTGCCAGCTTGCCTTGTATTTGACGCGAAATGGCTTAACGTCAAATACAAGCAAGATTAGCCTTCGACCCATTCCTCACCGTTCGTGGCGACCTCCTTTTTCCAGATGGGAACGGTGATTTTGAGCGTATCGATAATGTAGCGGCAGGCGTCAAACGCTTCGGCGCGGTGTGGGCTGGCGACCACAATGATCACGCTGGCCTCGCCGATCTCCAGGCGACCAAAACGATGTGCAACCGCAACGCGTTCGACGCCCCAGCGTTGTTGCGCTTCTTGAATAATGGTGCGAATTTGCGCAACGGCCATCTCTTCGTAGGTGTCGTATTCGAGGTAGCGCACCTGTTTGCCGCGTGCGTTGTCGCGTACGATGCCCTCGAAAACGACGATGCCGCCCACGCTCGGGTGGCTGACAGCTGCGATGAGCACATCTCGGTCGAGCGGGTCGCGTGTCAGTTGGATCAACGGTTCCATCGTTCTACCTCCAGCGGTCTCCCGCCTCCCATTGGGGGAATAAACACAAGCTCGTCGCCCTCATGTAAGATCGTTTCCGGGGTGACGTAGCCTCGATTGACAGCGCAGAGACAGCGTTCCATAATGGGTTGTAGGCGTGGATAGCGGGTAAGGAGTGCCGTGCGCATAGCGGCGACGTTTGCTCCTTCGGGCAAGGCCAGTTGCTCTTCGTTCTGCCCGACTATTTCACGCAATGAAGCAAAATAGCGGATACGGATATTCATGCCATGAGTATACCACACCGTATCGTAACGTTTAGTGGACGTTTGTGCAGTATAGTAACAGCAACGAAATTCCTCTTTTCCTCGTATTCATGCACGAGCGAGAGGGAAGATTCCAACCAGGAAAGGTTTCTTAGATGGCAACTTTGCTACAACATTTGAGGCGATTCCTTGCTTTTTTGCGTGGTCGAACGCCCGGGAACGCGCAGGCGAGCGTAGCAAAGCATGCTCTTCAGGTGGCATCTCCCGTGCTGGACATTGCCCCTGATGATCCCATCATCGCCTATTTTTTACGCATGCCAGAGACGGTCGATGTCGATAAACTGCAATTGGAAGGCTCTTCCACGTTACAGACGTTGAAGGAGGCTGGTGTCAAGCTGGCGGTGCCACTGGTGAGCCAGGGCGAACTGGTGGGGTTGCTTAATCTGGGGCCGCGTCGGAGCGAACAGGACTACTCGACGGACGATCGCGGCCTGTTGAATGCGCTGGCCTCGCAGGCTGCTCCAGCCGTACGCGTTGCTCAGATGATTCATGAGCAGCAGATAGCGGCGCGTGAGCATGAGCGGCTCGAACAGGAGTTGCGCGTTGCCCGCTTGATCCAGCAGACGCTTTTGCCCAGGAAGCTACCTGAGCTGGCGGGATGGAAGCTCTCGGCGTATTACTCGCCTGCCCGTTTTGTTGGCGGCGACTTCTACGATTTTATCTATCTGGAAGATGGACGCCTGGGCATTTTGATCGGGGATGTGACAGACAAGGGCGTTCCGGCGGCGCTGTTGATGGCGACGACGCGAAGCATTTTGCGCTCCATTGCGTTGACGGGAGCCGCGCCGGGTGCGGTGTTGGAACATACCAATACGATGCTGCATCCAGATATCCCACCGAAGATGTTCGTGACCTGCCTCTATGCGGTCTTAGAGCCACGCACCGGCCTGCTGCGCTTCGCTAACGCGGGCCATGATCTTCCCAGGCGCTGGCGCAATGGGCAGGTGGTCGAGCTGCGAGCAACGGGGATGCCGCTGGGTCTGATGCCGGATATGGCGTATGAAGAGCAGGAGACCGTTCTGGCACCGGGCGAGCATGTTCTATTTTACAGCGACGGCCTGGTGGAAGCGCATAATGCAGAGCATGAAATGTTTGGGTTCCCACGCCTCACCAGGGTGCTTGAAGCGATGCAACCAGACGCTACTAGCATCGATTTTCTGCTGGAGCAACTTCGGCAGTTTGTTGGCACCGAGTGGGAACAGGAAGACGATGTAACGCTGGTGACTGTACAACGATTGGAAGACGGGCAGTGTCCTGCCGACGAGAACAGGCATATGTTAGCTGAATGGACGATACCGAGTGTGTTAGGTAATGAGCGTCTGGTAATGGCTCGTGTTAGCGAGGTCGTTGCGCCGTTACAGCTGGCGCGAAAGAAGCTTGAGCGCTTGCAAACGGCAGTGGCAGAGGCGACGATCAACGCGATGGAGCATGGCAACCGCTATCAGGCCGAGCTGCCGGTCCGCATCCAGGTGCTGGCCTCGTCAACCGATCTGGTGGTGCGTATTAAAGATCATGGGCAGAACGTACCGATCCCTGAGCCAGCGATCCCCGACATTGAGGCGAAGCTGGCCGAGCTACAGACGCCGCGCGGGTGGGGTCTGTTTCTGATGAAGAATCTGGTGGATGATCTGCATATCAGTAGCGATGATATGTATAATACAATAGAGTTGGTTATGTCTCTGAGGGGGGACAGTCATGTCGATGAAAATATTTGAGGCGCTGGTGCGTCCGCAATCTCATATAGCCATTATTGATCTGCGAGGCGAGATTAACACGCTGGCGGAGGATGCCTTGCAGCGAGCCTATAGTGAGGCGGAACGATATGGGACAGGGGCTATTTTGCTCAATTTTGCTGCCGTTGATTACGTCAACAGCACTGGTATTGCGCTGATTGTTGGCTTGCTGGCGCGGGCGCGGAAGGCACAGCGGAAGTTGTTCGCCTGTGGTTTGAGCGACCATTACGTGGAAATTTTTCGCATTACCCGGCTCGCTGACTTCCTTCAGGTGTTTCCTGATGAGGCCAGCGCACTTGCCAGCGAGGAGGCTTCCGCGTAATCTGAGAGAGAAGCGCTATTTATGCGAACAACCTATGATGCGGTTATTATCGGAGCGGGACCAAATGGTCTCGCCGCTGCAATGACCCTGGCCCGTGCCGGTCTGAGCGTCATTGTTTTCGAGGCTTATGAGGCTCCTGGCGGAGGTGTACGCACGCAGGAGCTAACGTTACCAGGCTTTCTCCACGATGTCTGTTCCGCGATTTATCCTCTTGCCGTCGCTTCACCGTTTCTGCGCTCTTTGCCGCTTGAACAGTATGGTCTGGAATGGGTGCAACCGGCGATCCCACTGGCTCACCCGTTGGATGATGGCACTGCCGTGTTGTTGGAACGATCGGTGGAGGCGACGGGAGCTTCGACGGGTTGCGATGCTCAAGCCTATCAACGCTTGATGGCTCCTTTTGTGGAGCGCTGGGAGACGTTGCTGCAAACCGTCATGGGGCCGCTGCGTTTGCGTCCC
>JAICIM010000566.1 GCA_025928885.1 Ktedonobacteraceae bacterium
CATTAAAGGTGGGAGTGATTGGTCTCGGTCGCATGGGACAGCTCTACACACGGCTGCTTGCAACCCGCGTCTCTGGCGTAAACCTGTACGCGATTGCAGAGATCGATACATCAGCACGACAGCGAACAGCCGCTGAATTCGGCGTTCCACACGCCTGTAGCGAAGTGGAAGAGCTACTTGCGCTCCCTGAGCTAGCTGCCATCGTCATCGCCACGCCCACCAGCACACATGCCGAACTGGTCACAACTGCCGCCCAGGCTGGCAAGGCGATATTTTGCGAAAAGCCGCTGGCGCTGACCATTGCGGAGACCCGGGCGGTACTGGATGCAGTTGAACAGGCAGGCGTGCCACTTCAGGTCGGCTTTATGCGCCGCTTCGACGCCGCTTATCAGGAGGCAAAAGCGCTGATCGCCGCCGGACGCATCGGCCAACCCGTGACGTTTAAGGCGGTAAGCCGCGACCCGTTCTGTCCCCGGCGCGAGTTTTCCGATCCGGCGAAAAGCGGCGGCCTGATTATGGATATGGGCATTCACGATTTCGATCTGGCCCGCTGGCTGATGGGGAGCGAGGTTGAGCGCGTGACCGCCGAAGGAACCATCCTGGTCTGCAAAGATCTGGCCGAGGTCGGTGATATCGATAATGCCGTGATCAACCTGCGCTTTCACAGTGGGGCGCTGGGCAACGTCGAGGTAAGCCGCAACGCGTTCTATGGCTATGACATTCGCACCGAGATTCTCGGCTCTGAGGGGGCGCTGCAAATTGGTCGCCACCAGCATACGCCGCTGCTGCTGTTGACGCGAACTGGCGCTCAACATGACGTGACGCCCTATCTGATGGAGCGCTTCGGCGATGCCTATCATGCTCAACTGCAACACTTTGCGCAATGCTTGCATGATGGAGTCGCACCATCCGTTGGTGGCGCGGATGCCCTCGCAGCCTGCACTATCGCGGTGGCGGCAACGCAGGCATATCAGACGGGACAACGAATAGAGCTGGCAGCATTAGCATCTTGAGGAGCTACGTATGTATCGCTACGATTCTCATAATTTGATAGTTCACCCCAACGCAGCAGCCGATTCAAATGTAATCGTGGAGGTGACGCCAGAGCAGGCGGGCTGGGAATACATCCATTTCCAGTTGCGACGCCTACCCGAGCACAACACCTGGACGAGCAGCACCGATCAGAACGAACTGGCAATCGTGCTGATGAGCGGTCGTGTACGCGTTGCATCGAATCGGGGCCAGTGGGAACACATCGGCGAACGTGAGAACGTCTTCGCTGGCCTGCCCCATGCGCTGTATTTGCCACGACAGACGACGTTCACGGTCCACGCGGAAACGGCCTGTGAATTTGCGGTCGCCTGGACGGCGGTTGAACAGGATACAGAAGCCCGATTAATTACTCCACAGGAGATCAAGACCGAGATTCGCGGCAGCGATCACGCCACGCGGCAGATCAACAGCATCATCCCGCCCGGCTTCCCATGCCAGCGCCTCGTGATTGTGGAGGTCTACACGCCCGGCGGCAACTGGTCGAGCTATCCACCACATAAGCACGATGTGCATAAAACGCATAGCGATGGCACGGTGCAGGAGGCCGATCTGGAAGAGGTCTATTTCTACAAGATCGATCGCCCGGAGGGGTTCGCCTTCCAGCGTGTTTATACCGATCCTGAATCGCCGCTGCATCAGGCTGGACAGCCGATTGACGCGGTACTGCTTGCACGTAACAACGATGTCGTGCTGGTTCCCGAAGGCTATCACCCGGTCTCAAGCCCTCCTGGCTACACGACGTACTATCTCAACGTGCTGGCGGGAAGCGCACAATCGCTGGCAAATAGCGAAGATCCACACCATGTCTGGGTGAAAGAGACCTATCAAACACGCGATCCGCGCGTGCCGATCTACGCAGTGCAGCACATTATATAATGGTAGGAGATGAGTGTGAAGAACATCACGGATAGAACATACGACGTATTGTCGATGGGCCGCTCTTCCATCGACCTCTATTCCAACGATATTGGCGCTCCCTTTGAGGAGATTACCAACTTCGCGGCCTTCGTTGGCGGCTGCCCAACCAATATCAGCGTGGGCGTACGCAGGCTGGGAATGAACCCGGCACTGCTGACGGCGGTTGGAGAAGATAAGGTGGGCGACTTCATCCTGCACTTTCTGCGTCGCGAGGGGATAGAGACAAAGTACATCCCTCGCAAACCCGGCAAACGTTCCAGCGCGGTTGTGCTGGGCATCGAGCCGCCGGACCGCTTCCCCCTGACCTATTACCGCGACAACTGCGCCGATATCGCGCTCACCATCGACGATGTGCTGGCAACTCCGGTCGCCGATAGCCGCACGCTGCTCATCAGTGGCACCGGGCTGAGCCAGGAACCGAGCCGTAGCGCCACGCTCTTCGCCGCCGAAACTGCTCAGGCTGCTGGGACAACGGTTGTGCTGGATATCGACTTTCGCCCCGATCAGTGGGATGATCCCCGCGCATTTGGCGTCGTGCTGCGCTCAGCCCTGCGCGTGGTTGATATCGTGCTTGGCACGGAGGACGAGATCAACGCCGCGATGCTCACCGATCAGAGCCAGGTCAGCCTGACGCATTCCCAGGTCTCCGACGCACGTGTCAGCGGCGATGTGCAGGCGGCGATTCAAACCCTGCTACGCTTGGGGCCACGCGTGCTGGTGCAGAAACGCGGCGCGACAGGCACAACGGTTCATCTGTCCGAAAACGGCGATCCGCCCCGCCAGCTTGAGGTTCCGGGCTTCCCCGTTGAGGTCAGAAATATTCTGGGGGCGGGCGATGCGTTTGCGGCGGGCGTGCTGTATGGCTTCGTGCAGGGCTGGGACTGGTACAAAACGATCCGGCTGGCAAACGCCTGTGGTGCCATCCTGGTCACACAGCACGGATGCGCCAACTTTATGCCGACCCACGACGAGGCGATGACGTTTATTCAGAATCATGGTGGCTTCTAGTCGCTGCAACGAGGGAAACAGACCTATGGACAAGCAAGCAACGCAACGCCTGACGATGGCGCAAGCCCTAATCGCCTTCTTAAAAAACCAGTATATCGAGCGCGACGGCCATGAACAGCCCTTCTTTGCCGGGTGCTTCGGCATCTTCGGGCATGGCAACGTCTCCGGCATCGGGCAGGCGCTGCAACAGATGCCCGAGTTTCGCTACTATCAATCGCGCAACGAGCAGGCAATGGTGCATACGGCGACGGCTTTTGCCAAAACCGCCAACCGTTTACAAGCTTTCGCCTGCACCTCTTCGATCGGTCCAGGTGCCACAAATATGCTCACAGGGGCCGCGACAGCGACAATCAATCGTCTGCCGGTCTTGCTGCTCCCCGGCGATATCTTCGCCCGCCGCAACGTCGCACCAGTGCTGCAACAGCTTGAATCGGAGCAGAGCCAGGATATTTCGGTCAACGATTGTTTCAAGCCGGTCAGCCGCTACTGGGATCGCATCGTACGCCCGGAACAGTTGCTCACGGCGCTCCCAGAGGCCCTGCGCGTGCTGACCAGTCCAGCCGATACCGGGGCCGTCACGCTAGCATTGCCACAGGATGTCCAGACCGAAGCCTATGACTACCCGACAGCCTTCTTCCAGCAGCGAAGCTGGCATATCGCCCGCAATCGCCCGGACCGTGCCGCGCTGGAACGCGCCGCCGCCCTGATCCGCAGCAGCCGCAGACCATTGATCGTGGCTGGCGGCGGTGTGATCTATTCGGGGGCTAGCGAGACCTTACGACGCTTTATGGAGAAGACCGGCATTCCTGCTGGCGAGACAATGGCTGGCAAGGGGAGCTTGAATTACGATTTCGCCCTCAACATGGGTGCCATTGGCGTCACCGGTACGCTGGCAGCGAATCGACTCGCGCACGATGCCGACCTGATTATTGGCATCGGCACACGCTATAGCGACTTCACCACCGCCTCGAAAACAGCATTCCAGCATCCCGACGTACGCTTCGTCAATATCAACGTCACCGAATTCGATGCCGCCAAACATCAGGGCGTCTCGCTGGTTGGCGATGCGCAGGCCACGCTGGAAGAGCTAGCGGGGCTGCTGGCTGGCTATCGCACCGAAGACGGCTATAGCTCGCAGGCGGCTCAGTTGCACGATGAGTGGGAGGCAGAGGTTGAGCGCATTTACAGCATCCGCAATACCCCGCTGCCCAGCCAGGGCGAACTGATCGGGGCCGTGAACGAGCAGAGCGCCGCCGATGCGATCATGGTCTGTGCCGCTGGCAGCCTGCCCGGAGACCTGCATAAGCTCTGGCGTGCGCGTCATCCCAAGAACTACCACCTGGAATATGGCTATAGCTGCATGGGCTACGAGATTGCCGGCGGTCTGGGTATCAAAATGGCGGCCCCGGAGCGCGATGTCTACGTGATGGTCGGCGATGGTTCGTATCTGATGATGAACAGCGAGATCGTCACCTCCATTCAGGAAGGGTACAAGCTGATTCTCGTGCTGCTCGATAACGACGGCTTCAAGAGCATCGGTGGTCTGAGCCGCTCGCTTGGCCAACAGGGCTTCGGCACGCGCTACGTCTATCGGCAAAACGGCATCCTGCCCGGCGACGACGCGCTGGGAGAAGTCCAGACACTGCCCGTTGATCTGGCCGCCAATGCCCGCAGCCTGGGCGCTCACGTCATCGAATG
>JAICIM010000187.1 GCA_025928885.1 Ktedonobacteraceae bacterium
CTCCCGGCTCTCTACTCCAATCGGTTGAGCAGCATCGGGCCATCTTTAATGCGATCAAAGATGGGCAAGCAGAAGAGGCGGCCCAACTGGTGAAAAATCACGTGGATACTGTTCTCACCGCGTATCGACAAGCAGTACGGCGGCGTCTCATCACTGACGAGATGACAGATCAAAGAAAAGAACTCTAATCTCAGCCCAATTATTTCTCTATCCTTTGAGGCCAGTTAAGCTGATTCCACGCACAATCGAGCGCTGGAAGATCAGAAATAAAATGATCGGCGGAATGCTGGCGAGCGCTAATCCAGCGATAATAGTATTCAAGGGCTGCATCGAATCCAGCCCGGAGAAGCGATAGATGGCAACCATCAAAGGCTGAATCTCATCCCTCGACAGAACGAGCAGGGGCCAGAGAAAATCTTTCCACGAAGCGACAACAGTAAAGATCGTTACAACAGCCAGCGCCGGTTTCGCCAGCGGCAACATGATACGCACAAAAATCTGCCATGCATTCGCGCCATCGATACGAGCCGCATCTACCAGATCGCCCGGAATATCGTCAAAAAAGCCCTTCAGCAGAATAATGTTAAAGGCGTGCGCCGATTGGGGCAACCAGACGGCCCACCACGTATCTATAAGCCTGAGATGGAGCAGGGGCAGGTCTACCACCGTGAGATATTGCGGGATCAGATAAGCGATACTCGGCACCATCAATGTGCAGAGAAAAAAGAAAAAGATCACCGATCCAAATACTGGCTTCAGCTTGGAAAGTGCATAGGCGGCGGTCGTCGATACAAATAATTGCAGCGCAACCGAGCCAATGGTTAAGATAATCGTGTTCGAGAAATACAAGGTATAATTGAGGTTGCTCCAGGCGCGGGGATAGTTATTCCATTGGGGATCGAGCGGCCACCATGTCGGCGGCATTTGAAAGATCTCGTTGCTCGTCTTCAGCGCCCCGGTGAACATCCAGTACAGCGGTCCCAGCGTCGTTAGCGACAATAGAAACAGGAGCCAGAACATCACGATCAAGATCAGACGCACCAGTGGCCGTCGCCGCGCCGCCTCTGTAAACAACGTTCGCTCGTTCGTATCCTCGCTCTGACGCGGCCTGCTGCGCAATCTCTCCATACGCACGAACACACTCATAACTCAGTTTACCCCTTTATTGATCCGCCGCGTCACCAGGAAGTAGAGCAGAGAAAAGACCACCAGCGCGATAAACAGGAGCACCCCTAAAGCGCTGGCTTTCCCAAAGCTCCCATCCTGGAAAGCGTATTGATAGATCAACAGCAGCACCGTCGTTGTTGCATGCACCGGACCACCGCTGGTCATCGCAAATGGCTCGGTAAAGACCTGCATCGAGCTGATGATCTGCAAAACAAAAAGCAGGAGCATCACACCGCGTATCTGCGGCAGCGTCACATGCCAGAGCTTGCGAACAACGCTGGCCCCATCCACCTCTGCCGCATCATAGAGATGGGCTGGAACCCCTTGTAGCGCCGCCAGATAGATCAGCATCGCGCCACCAGCTCCCCCCCAGGTCGCCACGATCACGATGGAGATCATAGCCGTATTTGGCGATTGCAACCAGGGCTGGGGCGCTATATGCACTACTCCCAGCAAGGCGTTCAGCAGGCCGGAATCGGGATTGTAGAGCCATTTCCAGAGAAATACCGAGACCACCGGCGGCAACATGACCGGCAAATAGAAGGCCAGCCGAAAATAGCTGACCCCTTTCCGCAGTTCGTTCACCGCCAGCGCCAACACGACAGGGACTAGATAGCCAAAAAGCAGGGTATACAGCGTATATTGCAATGTGTTGCGCCAGGCCACGACGAACAGCGGATCGCTCATCACCTCATGAAAGTTCTCCCATCCAACCCAATTGGCTGAATTGATGAGGTCAATTTGCTGAAAGCTGACGATAAAACCCAGGACGATAGGATACCAGACGAAAAAGGTGAAGACCAGCAAGGCCGGCAATAAGAAGAGGTACGCGCTAAGGTTGCGCCTGATAAACGCTCGCCAGCGCACAGCACTCTTTTTCGCAAGCAGCTTGCCAGGTAACGCCGACCCTGCCTTTTGCTTTTCTAGATAATCCATATACCGTTTATTATCAACTTTTCCTCGTAGTATTTATGCCTGCACTTTATCAAGCACCTGCGTCTGAAACTGCTGCACGGCCTGATCGAGCAACGGTTTCGGATCAGCATTGAACGTGGTCAGGATGGCCTGGACAACGGGATCGAGGCTGGCATACATTTTCTGCGTCTCTTTCGGCGGCTCGGCCTTCAACTGCAACGTGGATTTCACAAAGGGCTGATAGTTTTGTAGCGGCACATTGGCGTATTTCTTGATGATGCTATCCAGCTTCTCTTGAAATGCTCCTTTAAAAATAATATTGGTGGGCAGGCCGACCGGCTGATTGCTTTTCGCCTGGGCGGCATATTTGGCATCAAGTACGTTCAGATCAAAGCGGCTGAAGATGGTCCAGTCATAGGCCAGTTTGACGGCTTCAGGCTTCGATTTCGGATTGAACACCCAGATGCTACCACCGCTCATAGCGGCATTCCCGCCATTTTGCGGCATCGGAGCCAGACCAAAATCGTCCAGATTGGCCTGATACAACACCTTCAAATCGGCCAACCGACTCGGTGAGGTGACGATCATGGCGACCTTTTTATTGGCAATCAACGGCAGAATGGTATCCGCATCCAGCAATTGCTCCTGCGTCATCGACTTATCGGTAAAGCGCATCGCTTTCAGCAAATTCAGCACCGCGACGCCTTTATCGCTGTTATAGACTGCCTTCCACTTATCGCCATCCTTCACTTCCAATTCTCCACCAGCAGTATACATCCAGTTGGCAAACAGCCAGCCACCGCCATTTTTCGTACTCGTCTCGGCAAAGCCCGCAACGCCCTTGCCCGCAATCTGTTTGGCATAGCCGCGAAACTCGTCCCAGGTCTTCGGTGGCTTATCGGGGTCCAGCCCGGCCTGCTTAAAGAGGCTGCGACTATACAGAATGCAGAGCGCATACCCTGACACCGGCACACCGTAAACATGCTGATCCGGCCCGGTGACAATCTGCAAGATATCAGGGTCAATACTGGTAAAATATTGCCAGCTTTTCATCAGGTTGGTAATGTCGCTGGCATAGTGGTGCGCGATCATATATTGAGGTTCGGTAAAATAGGTCAGGAGCGCGTCTTCTGCCTGCCCAGCCGCCAGGCGTGCATAGTAAGTGGTCGGGTCAAATTTATAGGTATGACCAACAATATGTTGCTTCGGGTGCTGCTTCTCAAAGAGCGCCACCGTATCTTTAAACTGCTGCAGCCCAACCTTGTTGCTATCAGGAGGCATATCGCTGACGGTGGCGCTCAATTCTCCATTGCTGGCATCTGAACCTGCACTCAACCCACCACATCCCGCTAAAACTTCAATTCCAGTCAGCCCGGCAACCACACCAGCCGTGTCCTGTAAAAACCTGCGACGAGGATAGAGTTGCGTTCGGCTCATGGCGACCCCTCTTCTTTGTGGAAACGCTACGGGCATCTGCTAGCTTTCCATGCTATGAACAAAAGTGCTGGGATACTCTGTTGTAAATATACATCTTCTCTGAAATATATTTACAGAAATATGTAATGAGACTAGCATACAATTCTTTAGATGTCAATATCCCATCTTCTCTTTTTTCCCTTTTTTCCTGGTTATTGTTCCAGCCTATGCAGTATTTAGGGCAAATAATTTGACAAAATCCACTTATCCGTGTATATAAACTGTGGTACACAGAATAGCTATTGTAAAATTTACAAATATCACGTAAAACTTATTACTCTGAGTTGTAAGTATAAATAAGGGGTCAAGAAGAGATTCATGAGAGCAAAAAAAGTTGATCCAGAGACCGGGAGGAGTGCCGCGACGCTGTGGGACATCACCGAACTGGCGGGTGTATCGATTGCAACGGTTTCGCGGGTGCTCAATGGCAAACCTCATGTCTCCTCCGCCGTCCGCAAAAAGGTGATCGATGCAGCACTGGAGCTAGGGTATATCGAAAAGCCGCCGAGTGCTTTTCAGGAAACAGGCACGACGCGACTCATCGGGCTAACTTCAACCTCGATGCATAGCGGAGAATATGCAGAAATTCTGGCCGGGGTGGTTGAAGCGCTTCATTCCCACAATATCCGCCCAGTCATCTGCCCTATCCCTTACCGCCATAACTGTGGCCTGCCTCTACTGGAACGGGTGATGTATCACACCACCGATGGAGCGCTCATTCTCGGGACAACCGATGATGATGATGAGCTTGTCGAAGTCTATCAAAACGGCTTCCCGCTTGTGCTGATCAATCCCAGCCGTCCGGTCAATATGCATCTACCGGTGGTAGCGCCCGCCCGATGGAGCGCGGCCAAGAGCGCCACGGAGCACCTGCTCTCGCTCGGCCACCAGCGCATTCATATGATCGCCGCTCGTTTCAGTCAGTATTCCAGTCAATTCAAGTTTGACAATACCGATAGCATTGCTGGTTTTCAGGCCGCTCTCCTGGCGGCTGGCCTGCCTGCAACGCCTGATCTGGTCTCCGAGTGCAAACGCAATACGAAAGAGGGTGCCTATCAAACCGCTATACAACTTTTCTCGCAACCAGAACTTCCCACAGCCATCATTGCATTAAGCGATGTGATGGCGATAGGAGTTCTGCAAGCGGCACACGATCAAGGGCTGGCTGTGCCGCAACAGGTCTCCATCGTCGGTTTTGATGACCTGGAGTTTGCACAGATGGCGGTCCCTGGACTGACCACCATCCAGCAACCCTTTCAAGAGATGGGGCGCATTGGCGTTGATATGCTGCATCGCCTCATGAATGGTCAAAAGCTCGATGCGACGCGGGTAGAACTTTCGGCCCGGCTGGTCGTCAGACAATCAACGGCTGCCCCATCTCAATAGCAGTGCTTAAAAAGATCTATCTCGATTAGTCGCCCTGGGTTGGTGCTTCTTCCCGTGCGACAACTACGTCTTGCACGGTCGTCGCGTTCGCGGGCTGGCTGCCATACACATAGCGTTTACCACGTAAAAGCGAGGCCAGAGCTGCAATCAGACAGATGGCGGCAGAAAGGTAAAAGGCTATATGCAACCCCAACAGGAATGGTGAGGTGATCACGTTGGGGAAGAAGCTCTGACCCAACAGATGGGCCTGATTTGCAGCGGGGAGCGCGTGTAGCACCGCTGGTGGTAACAGCGTTCCCATCGGATTGTAGCCCAGGAAGGCGGCGAAGAGCGCGGCAGTTGGCGGCAGGTGCGCTATCTGCTGCGCAACGGCTGTTGGGACCCCCGCGCCTGCCAGTCCGCTGAAAAGCGTATTGGGCAAAGCGGCAGCCAGACCAGCGGTGACGATACTAAAGAAGATGCCCATGCTGGCAAGCGTAGCGGCATTCTGGAAGGTCGAACGCATACCTGAACCTGCGCCACGCTGATCGGGCGGCAAACTATTCATGATTGACGATGTGTTCGGAGCCGAGAACATCCCCTGTCCAACGCCCATCATAAAGAGCAGCAACGCGAACCAGATATAGCTAAAGTTGGCGGGCAGAATAGTGAGCAGGATAAAGCCGACCGCTTGAATGACCATACCAACCGTTGAAAAGACGCGTGCGCCGAAGCGGTCCGAAAGCCATCCACTCATCGGCCCCATCAAGACAAAGCCGACCAGCAGAGGTAGGAGATAGATGCCCGCCCAGAGTGGAGTCTCCGCATAATCGTAGCCATGTAGCGGCAACCAGATCCCCTGCAACCAGATGATGAGCATAAATTGTAGCCCACCACGCGCCATACTTGCGAGAAAGCTGCTGGCATTCCCGGCGGCAAAGGCGCGAATCGTAAAGAGGCGCAGCTGGAACATCGGATCTTCGACGTGCGACTCAATCCAGACAAAGATCGCCAATAGTGCGGCCCCACCAACCAGCATGCCAATTACCAGCGGATTGCCCCAGCCCATCGGCGAGCTACCATACGGCTCGATCCCATAGGTAATCCCCAACAAAAAGATCGTCAAGCCAACCGCAAACGTAATATTCCCGGCCCAATCGATCTTCTGATGGGCGCGAATGGTTGCCGTCTCGCGCAACATCAGATAGGCCCAGATGGTGCCAATCACGCCAACTGGAACGCTGACCAGAAAGACCAGACGCCAGCTGAAGTAGGCGAGAATGCCACCGAGAATCAGACCGATCACCGAACCGAGAATGGCCGCGATCTGATTGATGCCCATCGCAAACCCGCGCTGATTGGCCGGAAATGCATCGGTAATGATGGCGGTGCTATTGGCGAAAAGGAAGCCTGAACCAACACCCTGGATCAGACGAAAGACGATCAGCTCAATGGCTCCCGTATTGCCAGTGCCAGGAGTGAGCCATAACAGAATACTGCCGATGGCAAAAATGAGGAAACCAAGATTGTAGAGCCTGACACGCCCGAATATATCCGAGATACGCCCAAATGTGACGAGCAGCGTGGCGGTCACGACCATATAACCGAGCAGCAGCCAGAGAAAATATCCGGTCTCTCCTGGGGCGAGGGGATTGATATGGATACCATTAAAAATGGCTGGCAGCGATATCAGGACAATACTGGAGTCAATACTAGCCATCAAGACCCCTAGCGTCGTGTTGGACAACGCGACCCATTTATAGCCCGGCCCAACTGGACGCCGCCTGCGATCTTGTACGGAGGCCATTGTCATAGCTTTCCTTTCTATTCTGTGGCTCTAAGGAGATGGGAGCAGTCACAACAATCCATTCACACAAACAAATCCATTCACCATAGTAATATCATATCATTAACGTTAACGTCAACGTCATGTCACGGTAAAAATAAGGTGATTAAGGAAAAAGTGGCTTAGCATGTTCTGTGCGATAATGGAAGATATATATGGAGATCAATAAGATGAGACAACAGCAACGCATACTTCTCATTGGTTCGACAGGATATCTTGGTCGCACGCTCACAAAACGTCTGCAACAGAGAAATCAGGTTGTCCCTACTCATCGCACAGAAGCTCGTTTTGATAGTTCACAACTCTATGATTTCTGGACAGATGATGCTTATGCTCTAATCCAACACTATCAGATCGATACCGTTGTGATTGCGGCAAACATGGCCTATAATCTGGTCGGTGATTTTGCTCTTTTCCAGCAACGAGTGAAACAGCTCATTCAAGGATGCCAGCAATGTCGGATAATCTATATTTCGAGCGATGGAATATTTGGCGGGGAGAAGGGTGATTATACAGAAAGCGATATCCCCACTCCGATAACGCCCTATGGGCGCAACCTGCGCTATTTTGAGGAGACGGTACAAAGCCTGTGTTCAAATTACTGCATCATCAGGCCCAGCTATCTCTACGGATATTCGCTCTCACAGCTTGATCCTCGTCTTACCGCTGCCCAAACCCAATTACTTGCAGGGGAACGGCTTACATATTTCACGGATATGCTCAAAAGTCCGATGGAGGTTAATCAGGTAGCCGAGGTGATTACGCTGCTGACATGTTCGCAGTATGTTGGCATAGTTCATGTTGCAGGCGAGGCTATGAGCATCTACGATTTTTATCGCGAAGCCATGAATAGCCTGAACATCCCGACAACGCACCTCTATCCGGCACAGATGCCAGTAAATTTCCTACATCCCAGGAATACGTCATTAGATATCAGCCTCATGAAACGGCTCACAAAAATTGAGCCGCTCCCTGTATATGTGGCACTTACTCAAACAAGAGGAATCTAAGCATCCTATAGAAGAGCGTTGTTTTCTGCTCCCATACAGCAAAGAACAGAAAACAACGCTCTCATCTCCTGCTTTTCTTTACCACCCCAGCGCTTTTTTCCCAGCTTCCAACGCCTGAATGATGCGGTCAACATCATAGACGGCTCCGCGCCAGGGACCACCGCTAACAGCCTGGAGGGCTGCCCATAGGCGCGTATCGTCGGGCAGATGCTCATCGGGGGCCAGATCGGGATGTGGTGCGCGTTCAGCGAGGATTGCTGCTCCCTCTTCTGGCGAGAAACGCTCTTCACCATAGCCGACAAAATCCAATCGACCCTCCAACTGCAAACGATCAACGGCGATTTGAATGATATCTCCATCTCGCACTTTGCCGAGCGGACCACCAGCCAGCGCTTCTGGGCCGACGTGTCCAATGCAGGCACCTGTCGAGACGCCGGAGAAACGCGCATCCGTCACCAGCGCGATTTGCTTGCCAAAGGGCAGGTATTTTAGAGCCGAGGTCAATTGATAGGTCTCTTCCATCCCTGTCCCTGTCGGACCACGCCCAATCAAGACCATGACCTCACCAGCCTGCACCAGCCCATCCTTAATAGCAGCCATAGCGCTTCGTTCACTGGTAAACACTCTGGCCGGTCCGGTATGGCGATATACACCGTCAGCGTCAACAACGCTCGGATCAATCGATGTCGATTTAATGACCGATCCTTCCGGGGCAATATTGCCAACGGGAAAGACAACGGTCGAGGTCAGACCACGCGCCCTGGCCGTTGCCGGGTCCATAATCACGTCATCGGGATCGACGCCATCAACCTCGCGCAAGCGTTCTCGCACGCGCACTCGCCGCTCGGATTGCTCCCACCAATCGAGCACCTCGCCCAGCGTGCGCCCACTGACGGTGCGAACCTGCGTATCGAGCAACCCTTTACGGCGTAGATGCAACATCACTTCTGGCACGCCTCCCGCCAGAAAGACGCGCACGGTAGGATGATCGACCGGTCCATTGGGTAGAACGCTCACCAGACGTGGCACCTGGCGATTCACCTCATGCCACTCTGCCACCGTGGGAATGCTTCTGCCAGCAGAGTGCGCAATAGCAGGAAGATGCAACAGCAAGTTTGTCGAACCGCCAAACGCCGCATGCACCACCATCGCATTGCGCACTGCAGCGTCCGTCATAATCTCCTGCATCCCCCAACCAAGCTGGATCAAGTTCAAGAGGGCGCGGGCAGACTGGACGGCGGTATGCTCCCAGATCGCTTCGCCCGATGGGGCCAGCGCGGAATGCGGTAGGGCCATCCCTAGCGCCTCCCCCACGACCTGTGCGGTTGCAGCTGTACCGAGAAACTGGCAGCCACCGCCCGGCGAGGCACAGGCACGACACGCCATCGCCGCCGCCTCTTCCAGCGAGATCTCGCCTTGCACATAGCGCACACCGATCGTCTGCACCTTCCCCGCATCTTCGCCATGCGTCGGCAATAACGTCACACCACCAGGAACCAGAATACCCGGAAACCTGCCCAGGCTCGCCAGCGCAATCATTGTAGCTGGCAGCCCCTTGTCGCACGTTGCCACCCCCATCACGGCTTTGCGCGTCGGCAACGATCTGATTAAGCGGCGCATCACTAACGCGGCATCATTGCGATATGGCAGCGAGTCAAACATGCCTGTTGTGCCTTGTGACCGACCATCGCAAGGATCACTGACATAGGAAGCATATGGCACCGCGCCCAACTGCTGCATCTCCAGCGCCGCCGCACGCATCAAGCGTCCAACCTCCCAGTGGCCGGTATGATAGCCAAGCGCAACGGGCGTCCCGTCAGGCTCGCGAATGCCTCCCTGCGTACTGAGGATCAAAATATGCTTGCCGAGAACTTTGGTGGGATTCCAGCCCATACCAACATTTTGCGTCAACCCGAAAAGATCGCCGCTGGCCCATTCACGCAACATTTGCGCGGTTAGTGGCAGCGACCCCTGTGGCCCAGGCGCATGGGTTGGGATTGTATACAAATCGTCCTGGTCCGTCGGTGAAAGCGCGGACAAAACATCGAGCGTCTCTCCCTGTGGCTGCTGCTCATGCTGTGTCATCCTTGCCTGCCCTCCCGCTGCCAATCGCCTTTTTTCCCACGAACCATCAAATCATTTGTTCTTACAATGGCTATACGACATCTCCACGGCCCAACCACTCCTTCTTTCATGGAACAACTCCTTCTTCATCGTAGCAAAAATTGAATACGCTGGACACCACCTTCGCTGGTAGTATATACGCCTGCACGCCCTCTACGTCAAGAGGAGCATCAAAGCTCTACCATCTAAAAAAGATGGCTTGTGATAGCAGTGTGATTGTACACAATACGTCTATGATGAGGACGAGAAACCATAATTTTATAGTGCATAGAAAAGATATGATCTATAACACCACTATATGGAGGGTGAAATGGAACGCACCTGGACCACCGTAGAAGGTAACGAAGCGGTTGCCAATATTGCATACGCATTAAGCGAAGTTGCTGCAATTTATCCCATTACACCATCAACGTTAATGGGAGAACAGGCAGATGACTGGTCAGCACAGGGCAAACCGAACCTCTGGGGAACGGTTCCGCTCGTAGTTGAAATGCAGTCAGAAGGCGGTACTGCTGGAACAATTCATGGAGCGCTCCAGACAGGCGCATTAGCCACCACGTTTACTGCCTCACAAGGGCTGCTCCTCATGATCCCTAACATGTACAAAATCGCCGGAGAACTCACACCGACCGTCTTTCACGTCGCGGCCCGCTCTCTCGCCGCGCAGGGCCTTTCCATCTTTGGCGATCATTCGGACGTGATGGCGACACGCGGCACTGGCTTTGCGTTATTAGCCTCGGGTTCGGTGCAGGAGGCTCAGGATCTGGCCTTGATTGCCCATGCGGCCACGCTACAGGCCCGTGTGCCGTTCTTGCGCTTCTTTGATGGCTTCCGTACTCCTCATGAAATCGATAAAATTGAGCAGCTCACGCACGACGATCTCCGGGCAATGATCAACAATAAGTGGGTACAGAATCATCGCGCTCGGGCGCTTTCTCCCGATCATCCCTTTATTCGCGGCACTGCCCAGAACCGCGATGTCTACTTCCAGGCACGAGAAAGCGTCAACCCCTACTACCTCGCTTGCCCCTCAATTGTCGAGCAAACCATGAA
>JAICIM010000201.1 GCA_025928885.1 Ktedonobacteraceae bacterium
CCCCCCCCGCCCCCCCACGACTCTCCATTGAGCATCAACAAATGATATAATGCCCTCGCTCAATGGGTAGATGAGCAATCATAAAGTTGAGTTGCGCCGTTCTGATTGTTGCTTGTGCTTTTCCTGGTTGTTTGCCATGAGCTGGGCGGCACAACGCTGCAATGGTTGCCGATCCAGTTTGTCAGAGACCCGTTCTGGCGAAAACCACCGAAGAAGCCAGCACCTCGCCCCTGGTTTTGAGCAGCGCGTGGCGCGTTGATGAGAAAGAAGCGTACGGTCCCGCTCTGGATCATGCTCTGGAGATCGCTGAGGGTGAGGATTGCATCGTTTCCGCTAAACCCACCCATCGCCATCACGGGCCGGTTGGTCGCCAGAATAATCGAGTCGGCGGTGTTTGAGGACGCGGTTGCTAGCAGGTACTTCGCGTGGCCCTGATTGGCCTCCAGGTAGGAGATCAGAGCGGCGTTGTTCTGCGTGTTACCACCGCCAAAGCCCGCAAAATTACCGCCTCCCTGCCGCCTGGTCGTCGTATTGCGCCCATTTGTACGCGTATTGCTATTTCTTTGGGTAGTATTTGTGCCTCCAAAGAAGCCTGCAAAGCTGCCTTGCGCGTTTGGTCCCGCTATTGGAAAAGAGGACTCAGTATTATTGATGACGGAGTAGCCCGCCCAGAGTGTTGGCGCGATCAGCAGAGCCAGCAGGCCAGCTCCGGCGGCTATATATGCGAGGCGCGACGGAGAGACGGTCTGTTGTTTGAGGCGGAAGAAGACCAGCGCCAGCACCGCCAGAGCGGTCAGGGTCATGATGATCGGGCTAAGCCAGCGCTCGTAGGTTGGATAGCTATGTAGCAGGTAGAGCTGGGCCGCGCCAGTGATGAACAGAGCGATCGGCAGCAGCCAGCCGCGCCAGTTGTTGCTGCGATAGTCGCGCCACATCACGACCAGACCGATGCCGACGAGTGCGCTCAGACCCGGAGCCATCTCTGTCATATAGTACTGGTGAAAGTTGCTGTCGAGCGTAAAGAAGATCGCCATCGTCAGCAGCCAGAAGCCCCAGAGGACCAGTCCCAGTTGTTGCCGATCGCGCTGGAAATCGAAGCGTTTCTTTTGCCATGCCAGGGCAACAATTGCCAGCAGCGCGAATGGCAGCAACCATGCGATTTGTCCGCCAAGCGATGGGCTGAAGAGATGCAGTGGATCAAGGGTCCCGATCTGAAATGGTGCATCGCCCTGCGTTGGTGGTGTTGCGTTGCGAGCATCCGCCGATGCAGCGTTGCCCTGATCTCGCTGAGGGAACGCGCCGCGCTGATTGCTACCAATATGCAGGCGGTTTAGCCCGTTGTAGCCGGTTGCCAGGCTCACCTCAGAATTTGTCTGTGTTGAGCCAACGTAAGGGCGTTGCGCTGTGGGCGTCATATCAACGGCAACTGCCCAGGAGAGCGAGATGACCAGCATGACCAGGAGCGCGACGAGCAGATGCCAGATGCGCGTCCAGATCGTACGCGGCGCACAGAACAGATAGGTGATGACCAGAGCCGGAACCACCAGATACGCCTCTGCCATCTTGATATTGAAGCCGATCCCAACAAACACCGCGCTTAACAACAGCCAGCGCAACTTGCCCGTTTCAGCGGCGTGAATGACCGCCCAGGCTGCCAGCAAGAGTGCCAGAGCCAGCGTGCCATCGATCGTATTGTTGCGGTCGGTCACGACGCTGATCGGCGTGACGGCCAGTGCCAGAGCTGCCACCAGTCCTGCGGTGACGCCAAAGTGGCGGCGCACAAGCACATACAGTAGCAGGACCGCGAGAACGCCGCATGCTGCCTGGGGGAGAAAGATGCTAAAAGGCGTAAAGCCAAATAGTTTTGTGCTGAGCGTCTGTAACCAGAAGCCGAACGCTGGTTTGTCGATGGTGACGAAGCCGCCCGGATCGAACGAGACAAAGAAAAAGTTGTGCCAGTTGTCCGCCATGCTTCTGACGCCCGAAGCATAGTAGAGGTTGCCGTAGCCATTTTGTCCCAGCAGAAAGAAATTCATAAAGATTGAGAGCAGCGCAATTGCTCCCAGTGCAACACGAGGTGCAAGACGTGTGTTTGTCTTTACGTCAGGTGCTGTTGCCTGCTTGAAAGAGAGCTGCGTTGGCATATCATGGATATCTGCCATATGTATGTTTACTCCTGATGCAGAGAATATGCAAAGGTGATAGATGGTCTGTTTGTCTCCTGCTCATCGTGGACCATTTCCTATTGTATAGGGGAATCCTCTAAAAAGTTTAAAAAAAAGCTCAAATTACCTGTAAAGTTTTTGCCGAACAATCACTATTTCCCCTGTCCAACGGGGCAGATTGGCTGAAACATGCAGGCTCGGCACTTGGTGGCACGCTGGCGGGTCAGGGATGGGGGACGGTCTTCGGAGCAGTTGGTCATCTCTTTGAGAAGGCGCAGCACTTTTTTGCGCAGTGCTGGTGTGTAATCGACGACAAACTCATGGTCGGCATAGCGCAGGACGCCATGCGTTGGCGGTACTTCAAAATAATCCTCTAGAATCAGGCAGTACGCGCCGATCTGAATGATGTGATTGCTTTCCGGTTGCTTGAGGTTCTGGACTCCGGGCTTGACTTCAATAGGAACGGGGCGACCATCTTGTAACTGTATGATATATGTAGGTTTGCCCGCCAATGGGGCCTCTCTAGAGGAGAGTGGCTCGCCTTCTCCATCGGCATCTTCATAGACAAGCTCGCCTGAAGGCAGCCCCAGATCGTGGCGGCGCTGGTTCTCCAGACGATCCTGTTGGAAGCGGCGCTCGTTCAGCAGCAGCAGCAGCAGGATCAAAGCGATGACCAGTAGGGTCAGGCCCGTCGGCAGCACGATTGTGGGAAAGATGCTTCCGCCAACTTTCGCCAGCAGGAAAGAGGCACCGATCAAGAGCAGTGCCAGCACCAGCAGGGGCAGAGCGATCAGCGCCAGAGTACGGGTATTGCTGCTGCGATGGGCAGGCTCGATCAGCTCTTCCTCTCGTTCGCTGAGCACCTCATCATCGCCTGGATCATTGGTCTGTCCGGCGTCGAAGGCACCACGACGCAACAGCAACTGCTCAATGACCTGATAATCGGGCAGAGTCGTTGCTGGTTGGCCGTGGTCGTGTTCTAATTCAACCATACGTGCAAACAGCTCTTCGGTATCGGATTGCGCCAGCGGATCGAATTGTTCGTGCCACCAGAGCAGCGGACAATACTCAAATTGAGCCAGTTCGCTGACGGCGAAGAGACCTTGCGATGGTTGATGGTGTTGGTGCTGCCGTTGCATGATCATCTACATAAGATACGTCGTATGAGGAGGAAGCGCCTCAATTCGTGGATGCCGCCTCCTGGACACCTGCCAGCCCCAACGTATCCGCAATGCTGGACATCGCCTCGATCACAAAAGCAATATGCTCGTTGAGATCAACCCCTAGCTCTTCGGCCCCGTGTACAAGATCTTCGCGGTTGACGCCAGCCGCGAAACCTTTCGTCTTCATCTTCTTGCGCACTGACGAGACCTGTAGCCCCAGGATGCTCTTATCAGGCCGAACAAGCGCTGTTGCTGTTACCATTCCAGTGATCTCGTCACAGGCGAAGAGCGCGTGCGAGAGGAGATTGTTGCGTGGATGTGTGGCCTGATTGAGATCGTTGTGGGCGAGAATTGCATAAATAATGTGCTCATCATAGCCCTCCTCGCGCAACCAGCCAGCTGCCACCTGAGTATGCTCATTGAGATCGGGATATTCCTCATAGTCGCAATCGTGCAATAGCCCGGTCATGGCCCAGAGTTCCTCGTCCTCGCCATATTTGCGGGCATAGAAACGCATGGCGACTTCAACAGAAAGCATATGTTTTTGTAGATTTTCATTTTTCACATGGCTTGTCATCAGCGTATACGCGTCGTTTCGTGTGGGCATACTGTTCCTCTCTACTGCTACACTTTTAGCGAAATGAACTGCTTGTCGTCCGTATTATAACACAGGTGTGGGAGGTGAAAAACGGCTCAGATTGCAGTACTATCGGGGGGTCAAAGAAAAAAAGAACCAGAAAACAGTGGTTTTGGTGGCATAAGTATGATATACTCAGAGACGTTGTATAGTGCTTTGTTGCGTTCGGGGGTAATGGCCTGGTATTGCAACCACGCAAGTTCGCGCCGTACACGTGGACAAGAGACATTTGAACTGTAGAATCGAGAAAGTAATGGCATTAAGTGATCAAACACTGGTTTGTCGCGATTGCAACGAAGAATTTGTCTTCACTATCGGAGAGCAAGAATTTTACGCAAGTCGTGGTCTGACCAATACCCCCCAACGCTGTCCAAACTGTCGTGCGGCCCGTAAAGCAAATGGTGGTTATAGCAACAATCGGGGCGGTGGCGCTCGTCGCGAGAGCCGCCAGATGTATGAGGCAACTTGCTCCAGCTGCGGCAACGTGGCGCAGGTTCCTTTCATGCCTCGTGGTGACAAACCAGTCTATTGCAGCGATTGCTATCAGGGACAGAGCGCAGGTCGCTCCGGCGGCAATCGTAATAATAGCAGATCGCGCTGGTGATCCTGTGAGTGAAGTAAAGATCAATCCGGGCGATACCTTTGAAATTGCGCTGAAAAAATTTAATCGTAAAGTCCAGCAGGCTGGCATTCTGGCCGAAGCTCGCCGACGTTCTCATTATGAGAGTCCCCAGGCACGACGCAAACGCAAAGCCGCTGCACATCAGCGCAAAATGCGTCGCTTCCAACGTGCGAGCTAGCATTCATCTTTTCTATCAATAAGCCGTCTCTTGTAAAACCGAGGGACGGTTTGTTGTTTTTATCGATGATCATCTTCCTGTTCTCCCCCTGTAACCTCCCCTCGTATGAGTAGTTGGTGATGGAATGATCCTGATCGCTTCTCTCTCAGAAGGGACAGTGTGGCTGTGTCGTAATCCGTGAACGTACGTCAGCGCCCACTCCCGCACGGATTGCTTTATAGAAGTGAAGGACATTGCATCTATTTAAAGAACTGATACGGTTGTGTGTAAGAGATGTTGTATCGTGTTAAACACGACAGTTTATCTTTGCTTACCAGTAAGCCAGATTGTGTCCTGAAAAACGATACCGGTTGCCTCGCCGTTCAAGAATAATTGGGCGAGCGCCATAAGGAGGGTTTGTCAATGGGGACGTTCAAACGTGCCGGAGTTTTGTTTGGTTTTGTCTTAATTATCATGGTCATCAGTAGTTGTGGTGGAGGCACAGGGAGTCCAGGTTATTCAAATACATCGAGTACCCCGACAAGCGCACCAACTACTGCTGTAACGACCGCACCTGCCAGTACGCCAACCACCGCTGCAAGCAGTACTGGCAATGTGGTGGTAAAAACGGCTTCAGCAACTGTTGGTGGGAAATCAGAGACGATTCTCACCAACACCAAAGGAATGACGCTTTACTACTATGATCCCGACACCGCTTCGAAGACTTCCTGCACCGGCGGTTGTGCGCAGAACTGGCCGCCGCTGCTGTTTGCCGCGACCGGCAATCCAGCTGCCACGCCAAAGCTGTCGGGCGAATTAGAGGTCTATCCCAACGCGAACGGTAAACAGATCATCTATAACGATCATCCGCTCTACACCTATGCCGGTGATACCGCTGCGGGTCAGACGAACGGCGAAGGTCTTGGTGGCAAATGGCATGTTGCCACTCCCAGCATTCCCAAGAACGCGCCATAACCCAATCCTTCACTCTGGTCTGTTCATAGAGGCGACATGGGAAATCCAGGGGGATTCCGTGTCGCCTCCCCGTTTGCGCTGCTATTTTGCCTTTTCGACAACACCGAGGCCGGGCCGCTCCGGTAAAATAAGCTTGCCGTTTTCCACCTTCACGCCCTCATAGATATCGTCGTCGATCAGCAGATGCCCATCCAGATCGGCATAGTCCACCAGCGGCGTCAGATGGGCAGCTGCCGTGATTGCCAGCGAGCTTTCGATCATACAGCCGATCATAATGCGCAGATGATGGGCGCGTGCTACATGAATCATCTTGAGCGCTGGTAAAATGCCCCCACACTTCATAAGTTTGATATTGATGCCATCCACACAGTCGGCGACGCGGGGAATATCTTCGACCGTCACGCAGCTCTCGTCGGCTATGATCGGCAGCGGCGAGTTTTCGCGCACCATCTTCAAGCCCTTGAGGTCGTGAGAGGCGACGGGCTGCTCGACAAATTCGATATTGTAGGGGAGCAGCGCCTCGATATTCTTGATCGCCTCTTTGGGCGTCCATCCGGCGTTGGCATCGACGCGCACTACGGCATTGGTTACGTCGCGAATGGCTTTGATGATGTCGAGATCGTGGCGCGTTCCCACCTTGATTTTCAGGATCGGATAATCCTTTGCCAGCAGCGCCTTCTTCGCCATCTGTGCCGGCGTATCGAGGCCGATGGTGAACGAGGTGTGCGGGGTTCGTTTGGCGGTGGCTCCCAGCAGCTTGTAGAGCGGTACGCCCAGCACTTTTCCCATAATATCGTAGACCGCCATATCCACCGCCGCTTTCGCCGAGGGATGGAGGCGAATGATCTTGTTGAGCCGCTGATGCAGCTCTTCGACCTCGAACGGATCGTTGCCGAGGTTGCCCGCGAACAGCGCGATACAGGCCAGCACCGTTTCCTGGCTCTCGCCGTAGTATTCGGAAGGGGAGGCTTCACCATACCCCGTATAGTCGTTGTGTGTTACCTGAATAATCGCGTTGGGCGATGTATACTGCACGCCACGCGAAATACGAAACGGCGTGGAGAGCGTGAAGTCAACCGGTTTGGCGTCGATATGCATGGGTCACTCCTTTAAGAAATACTTATACATCCACAGGAGATGCTGGCTTGTTCGCCTTCTATCATACGCCTGTTTTGCAAGAGGGAGCAATGATGAGAAAAGAGGGATTATTTGGCCCATGTATAAGCCTGCGGTGATGGATTGGTGAAAAATCTTTTATAGAATAGTATTGCTGTATTGACATACCAGTCATTACAATAATCATGCTGGTAATTTTTAAGTACCTAAAAATGTAATGAGCAAGCGGTTATGGAGAAAAAAGACGTGAATATTATTCTCATCGGCGCACAGGGATCAGGCAAAGGCACGCAGGCGGCGCAGCTCTCAGCAGCCCTCGGCGTATGCCATATCGCGAGTGGCGATCTGTTTCGTAAAGCCTTACAAGAGCAAACGGCCTCTGGTCTGCGGGCAAAAGTCTTTTTGGATAGGGGTGAACTGGTTCCTGATGAGTTGACGGTGGCAATGGTGTTAGAGCGTCTCGCCCAACCAGATTGTCTCTCTGGCATCTTGCTCGACGGTTTCCCGCGTACGATTGCTCAGGCGCAGGTGTTGGATAGCAATCTGCAACAGATGCGAAAGCGCATTGATCGGGCCGTTTATCTGGATGTTCCCCACGGTGAACTGCTGCGGCGACTCTCCGGTCGCTGGATCTGTCGCGCACATCAGCACGTCTACAATTCCTTAACTCGTCCTCCCAAAGTGGCTGGGATCTGCGATATCGATGGGAGCGAGCTGTATCAGCGTTCCGACGATAAAGGGGAAGCGGTGCAGAAGCGGCTGGACATCTTTTTCAACGAGACCGTTCGACTGCTTGATTATTACCGGAAGCAGCAGAAGCTCGTCACGGTCAACGGCAATCAGAGCATTGATCAGGTTCACGCCGACATCTTGCGGGTACTTACCAGCACTCCGGGGATCAAGGCTGGCAAGGAAATTCTGTCCTGGCAACTGCCGGTCCCACCTTCCCGCCTGCCATCACAATCAGCATAAATACGTGATTTACCGTCCTGGTTACAAAAATATATTTTGCAACCAGGACGGTAAATCACGTATTTATGAATATTAACGTTTACTGTTCGGCGAAATGCCTCTCAATCGCATCCATCAAATTGCCGACGCCGAAGCGCATGGGGTCGTTTGTTGGGAGGCCCGTCTCTTCTTCGACACGCTTGATCTCGGCCAGCGCGTCCTCCTCGCTCAGGCGATGGGTGATGAGCGCGATGCCAACAACTTTGCTGGGCGGCTCGGGGCGAATCCAGCTAATGGCCTCTTCATTCATCTGGATCAATCGTTTGAGCGATGGCAGTGGGGCATTCTCGTAGCCATCGACGGTGGTGAGGCCCGCGATATGGCTGAAGATCATGGCATCGGGATTTGAGCCGTGAATCAGGCCCAGCGTTACCGGGGCATAGCCGGGATGGTTGAGCGCTCCCTGTCCCTCCACAAACACCCATTCGTGCTTGTCGGCAAAATCGAGGACCATCTCTTCAACCATCCCTGCGATAAAATCGCTGATGATATGGTCAACCGGGAGGCCGTTGCCGGAGATCATGATGCCGGTCTGTCCAGTGGCGACGAAGGCGCTATCGAGATTACGGCGGCGTGCTTCGACATCCAGTTCCAGCGCGGTAGACATTTTGCCGGTGGCGCAGTCCGATCCCACCATGAGGATTGTCTTGCTCCCCGTACGATGTGGCACCAGTTGTGCGACCCGCTTCTTGTCAGGAATGCGTCGTACATCCCAGATGGTCACACCATATTTCTTTGCTGCCTCGTTCAGCTCTGCATCATCCGCCAGAAAGAAATGCAGTCCGCTGACAATATTCAAGCCAGCTTCGATAGCTGCCAGGATTTGTGAGCGCCAGATTGGTTCTAAGTCGCCTCCGGTGGGGGCAACGCCGATCAAGAGGGTATCGGGTTCTAGCTTCAACGCCTCATAAATATCGCGTACCACAGGGATGCCTTGTCCAAAGGGAGCATTGAGCGCCTGCGCCACATCTTTTCCCGCATTCGCACGATCGATCACCGCCACGATGGGATCTTGTCCATACTTGATCACACCCGTCGCGGTCTTCCCATGATGCCACTCAAAGGCACCTTCTGCCAGTATCGCTATTCGTCGCATAAAAATTCGCTTCCTCAATTCGTGTAGTTAGAATGTTGCCAGGTTACGCTCCCATTATACTACGTAAATTCGGCTGCTTAGTGTCCCTGTTTCTGACCAATGACAGTGAGTGTGATGCCCAGCGCAAAAAAATCCTCGCGCTGCATATCAGCCATTGCTTGCTGTTGTAGTCGATCAAAGGCGACCTCGGTGATGAGTCCCTGTTTGACGATCAACGGCTTCAACTGATAATGGAGAAATTCGATATTATGATACTGGTTTGCCCAGTTATCCGCGTGCGCTGAAAAGTCGAGCGTGTTTGCCAGTCTGCGGATGTGCTGATAGCCATGTTCTTGAAGCCAGTGCGTCATCAGGTGGGTGACGCCAAAGAATGTCCCATCGGGCGCGAAGCCGTAGCCCGCCCGCGTGGTAGCCTGCATGCAGAGCGCTCCGATCCGATTGACGGCAGCACTGCTGGTCTGACCCACATCAAGCGGCTCGGTCAGGCGCAGAAACCCGCTCGGGCGCAACACCCGTCCGCACTCTTTGAGAAAGGCAGGCCAGGTTTCGCGCTTGAGGACCCCAAACAATGCGCGTGCATTGACCAGATTGAATTCGGCGTCGGCAAAAGTGAAGGGGTCGCTGATATCCATCACCTCAAATGAGGCATTAGGGAGTTGCTGAGTTTGCGCACTTGCATTGGCGTAATCGACCATGATGCGGCTGACATCAACGCCCTTGACCTGAGCTTGAGGCAGGGCCGTGGCCGCATCCAGCACCCAGCCACCAGGACCGCAGCCCAGATCAAGAATGGTGCGCAATGAAGAGGTAGTGGAAATACCCGAAAAAGGGCCACCCATCGATTGGGTCAGCATACGGTCCTGATTGATCAGGCGGGCCATTTCGGTTGGGCTTTCGGGATTGAAGACGTATGTATTTCTCGGCGAGGATTCCATTTCCCAATGCCTCCTTGCCGCTGTTGCGGCAAACAAACGATGTGAGCATAGGTAATCATTCTTATTATAAGGGGCCGTTTACTGTCCTGCTTCTGTGCCTGCTTTCTGACCAACGACGGTGAGGGAGAAGCCCAGCGCAAAAAAGTCCTCAAAAGGGACCGCCCATCGCTTGGGTGAGCATTCGTCCTTGATTAAGCAGACACGCCATTTCGGTTGGGCTTTCGGGATTGAAGACGTATGTATGCGAAGATGATGACAGCACTGTTTCAGCACCTCCTGGCTTTTGTAGTAGGATGAGATAACAGGCTTTTGCCCCAACTAAAGAAATGAAGCAAAAGCCTGATTTTAGTATAAACGTTGTGCTGGTTTTTTGTCTAGCAAAAGCGTAGAAGGGGTTGCGGGATAGTTAATCGCCGTCCCAGCCTTGCAGCACCTGCATGACCGTCTCCAGTCCTTCAGCAAATAGTTCTGTACGGCAGCCAAAACCGATACGCATAAATCGCTCGTACTGCTTGCCATAGACATAGCCGGGAAGCAGCAAG
>JAICIM010000331.1 GCA_025928885.1 Ktedonobacteraceae bacterium
AGGACCTTTGAAAGATGCGGTACGCATAATTATGCGCAATAGAGGAGAGTAATGGGAGAGCAGCTATGAGTGACGTGGCACGGCTCAGATTGCAGATCGATCGGGAGTATGAGGCGGCATATCAGGGATTATATGGCCTGGCATCAGGGACCGCCCGCCATCAATTTATCCATCGCAAAATGGAGCGCATTCATAGCTACTATCAAGAACTGGTCATCCGGGTTGGTGAAGATGATGCGGACGAGACGCTATGTTCGTTGAACGAGCGATACTATCGACGCTGGAAACAGGAATTGCAGCAATAACTGGTTGTAACGCTGTACCGGTGTCAATCGCTCTCGATAACAATCAGAATCGCGCCCTGGTCAACGGTCTGTCCTTGCTGGACGCGCACCTCTTTGACTGTTCCGTTGATCGGCGCTGAAAGATCGTTCTCCATCTTCATCGCCTCCAGGATTACCACCGTCTGTCCCGCCTGAACGCTTGCCCCTGGCTCTACAGGCGTTCCAATCACCAGACCGGGCATGGGGGCCTGTACCGTCATTTCGCCGCTCTGCGCTGCCGTCTGCGCCATGCCTGCTAAGAGGCGCTCCCGCTCATCTTCGACTTTGACCTCGAAGCGCTGCCCGGCAATGAGGATTTCGTAGCTCTCGCTGTCTTTCTGTTCCGGTCGTGTGATGCGGCGGACGAGGATATCGTAGGATTTGCCAGCAAGCAGCAGGCTGTAACGACCACCCTGCCCGACGTGTCCTTTGGCGTCTGCCGCCAGAGGAGCAAGGTGTCGCCAATCGATGGCGTGCGTGATTTCATCAAGCGTGATATGTTGCTGCTGTCCGTTCTCTTCTGTATCGACGCGATACGTATGTTGCTGCACTGTCACAAGAAACGACATTGTTGATGCTCCCTCGCAGTTGATCGGAGATGATTCTGTGACCATTATTGTATCATATGCCGTCTGGTTGGATGGAGGGATGGCAAGAAGAAATAGTAAATACGGCATGAATTGATAGCAGATGTGCATCCCTGGTACATTCTAACATTCCTCTAACACTTTTCCTATGCGTTTCTAACACTCGCTGTGGCATACTAAAATCCAGAGGCTGAACAAGGTATAGGCAGCTTGGGATATAAAAGATGGACACAGAGAGTAATCATCCACGTACTGGTAATGGCAATACTCGCATGTCATCGCCGTCGGGACAAAAGAGACGTTGTGCCAACTGCGATATTGAGATCCTCTGGCCTCCAGTAGTGGTACAGGGCGTCACCTATTGCTGCACTGGATGTGCCGCTGGTGGTCCCTGCAATTGTGACTACTCTCAGTATCGTTCGGTCAATATTGCCGGTGTCATCCACTATGACGCAGAAGAGGGAGATACAGATGCATATTCTTCCGCACGTAGGTTGGAGGACGAGCCGAAGCAGCAGTAATATCTCTACAACTTGTAAAGGAGCATAGAAACGTGGCAAATATCCGTCCTGTTGGAGATCGCGTGGTTGTAAAGCCAGCGGCGAAAGAAGAAGTCACCAAGAGCGGTATCGTCATTCCTGATACGGCGAAAGAGAAGCCCCAGGAAGGCGTCGTCATTGCAGTTGGCAGTGGCCGTTTGCTGGACAATGGTGAGCGTGCAGCCATCGATGTACACGAGGGAGATCGTGTGTTGTTTGCCAAATACGGCGGCACCGAGTTCAAGCTGGAAGGCGAAGAGTATCTCGTCCTCAAAGAGAGCGACATTCTCGCCATCGTTGGTTAGTTGTTGATGATACATCCCTTATGATAGTTGAAGAAGGAAAGAGTGAATCATGGCAAAACAGCTTGTATTTGACGAGGACGCTCGTCGTTCCCTGAAAAAGGGTATTGATATTCTTGCTGGTGCTGTAAAGACCACGCTTGGCCCCAAAGGCCGCAACGTGGCTCTGGATAAAAAGTTCGGTGCTCCCCAGGTGACCCATGATGGTGTGACCGTTGCCAAAGAGATTCAGCTTGAGGACCCCTTTGAGAACATGGGCGCTCAGTTGCTGAAAGAGGCCGCGACCAAGACCAATGATGTCGCTGGCGATGGCACCACCACCGCAACTGTGCTGGCTCAGGCCATTGTCAACGAGGGCCTGAAGAATCTTGCAGCAGGCGCGAACCCGATGCAGTTGAAATACGGCATCGACAAAGGGACCGAGGCTGTTGTGGAGTACATCCGCCAGCAGGCGATTCCCGTCGAGAGCAAGAAAGAAATTGCGCAGATCGCCTCGATCTCCGCAGCCGACGAGCAGATCGGTGAGTTGATCGCAGACGTGATGGACAAAGTTGGTAAAGATGGCGTCATCACCGTTGAGGAGTCGCGCGGCATCAACTTCGAGGTCGAGTATGTCGAAGGTATGCAGATCGACAAAGGCTATATCTCTGCCTACTTCGCCACCAACACCGAGAAGATGGAAGCCTCGCTCGAAAACCCCTACATCCTCATCACCGACAAAAAGATCAGCGCGATTCAGGATATCCTGCCCTTAATTGAGAAGATTGTCCAGCAGGGTCGCCGCGAGATCGTTTTGATTGCTGAGGATGTCGATGGCGAGGCTCTGGCAACGCTCGTGGTCAACAAACTGCGTGGTATCCTCAATGTTCTGGCTGTGAAGGCCCCCGGCTTCGGCGATCGCCGCAAAGAGATGCTGCAAGATATCGCGGTTCTCACCGGCGGTCAGGTCATCAGCGAGGATGTGGGTCGCCGCCTCGACAGCGCAACGCTGGCCGATCTCGGCACCGCTCGCCTGGTTGTCTCCCATCGCGACGACACCACGATCATCGAGGGTCATGGCGAGGCGTCCGACATTCAGGCTCGCATCCGTCAGATCAAGGCGCAGATGGAAGAGACCACCAGCGACTACGACCGCGAGAAGCTCCAGGAGCGCCTGGCGAAGCTCTCCGGTGGTGTTGCAGTCATTAAAGTTGGTGCTGGCACAGAGGTTGAGCTGAAGTATCGTCAGACCCGCGTTGAGGACGCGCTCTCGGCAACCCGCGCCGGTGTCGAAGAGGGCATGGTCCCTGGTGGTGGCGTTGCTCTGGTGAACGCTGTCCAGGCTCTCGAAAATCTGAACCTGACTGGTGATGCCGCGACCGGTGTGACGATCCTGCGCCGCGCTCTTGAAGAGCCACTGCGCCAGCTCGCCGTCAACGGTGGCCGTGATGGTTCTGTTGTCGTCGAAGGTGTGCGCCGTGCTCAGAAAGAGCAGAACAGCAACCATATCGGCTACAACGTCCTCAGCGACCAGTACATTGATATGGTCGAGGCCGGTATCATCGACCCTGCCAAAGTGACCCGCTCTGCCTTGCAGAATGCGACCAGCATTGCGGCGATGATCCTGACCACCGAGGCCCTGATCACCGATCTCCCCGAAAAGGAGAAGGCAGCTGCCCCGGCAATGCCCGAATACTAGTCTCTAAACGAAGAGATAGCCAGAACAACCCGTCATGCTTCAGCGCGACGGGTTGTTTTTCATAGACTGCATGGGTGAATCATTCACAACCAGCTAGCTTTTTCCATTTCATTGTCCAGCGATGGATGCGTGCAAGGTCGGCGGGGCCGCGTTTGTCTTTGAGATCTTGTTCCATGAGAGCGCCAGCCCAGGCATAGAACAGACCCAGGTCTTTTTGCGATCCGGCCTTTTGCTCATAGCCCCTGCGCCAACCATGTTCAAATACTTGTATGACCATCATCAGCAAACCAGAGAACAGGCCGTTTTGGGGAATACCTACCTGCATGATAGAGTAGGTGCGTGCAAGATCGGCGCGTGGGTCGCCCGCATGGGCGTTGGTCCAATCGAGGACGCCTGTGATGGTGTGGCCATCGGTCATCACGTTCGAAAAATGATAATCAAGATGCAATACTCTATCCGGGGAGAGGTGTTGCGAACGCAATTTGTTGCGCAATGCTTCCTCGTGTGGGGCCAGTTGCCAATCTATCCAGTCCGTTGCTAATTGGAGAAGCTGTTGCGGAGCTGTGAGCGCGTGAATGCGGGCCTGCATCTGACCAAACTGATAGCCCAGTTGCCAGGCTTTCCAGGGATGAGCAAGCAATTCGTGAGCTAATGGTTTGCCAGGGAGCCAGGAGAGGAGAAGGACCGGGTGATCTTGCCAGAGATCGTGTGCATGGATTTGAGGGACGGGCAGCCCGGCAGCGGATGCCGTTTGCATCACCGCTATTTCGCGTTCGTAGATATGCTGGTGTCCCTTAGTGAGCAGGCGCAGGGCATAGGTGGCGTGGGGATAGATGACACGCCAGAGCGTGGTATCAGTGCCACCCTGTACGGGGTCAATTGTGGTGGGAGAAGGAAAATTCAGAAATTGGAGGATAGCGTGGGGATCAATGTTATGCTCTGTCAATTGTTTCTCATCCATTAGCTAGGAGGGGTAAGTCACCCCTCCTGAAATCTTGCTAGTGATTGACTATGAAAGAAACTGGACGGAATTGAGCATGGGCTGGATATACTTCTGCATGGCCTCATCGTGTGCCGTGGTGGGCAGCACGAAAGCGAGGTTGTAATAGGATTTGTTGTGCAGCACGGAAATGCTGGCAAAGTAGTTCTCTCCACCCTGACTATTGCTAAGGATCACGTCCATCTCGGTCCATTTGGTGCCGCTGATCGTCGGCTGAGTCTCGGCGGAAGAGACGGGCTGTGCTTTGGTGGCACCAAGCTGGCTACCGGCGCTACTGATAATCACCTGATTCAGCGCATCGGCGCTTTGTACTTGCGAACTATCGATGATGCGCTCGACCACAAACACGATGCCCAGCTGTTGTGCTGGATGAAAGCCGGTCGTGACCGTGCCGCCGGACTTATCCATTGGCCCCTCTTGCCAGTCCGAGGGATATTGCAGTGATAGGTTCAAATCTTTATCTGAAGACTTGCTAAAAGAGGTGGGAGCGGGCAACTGATTGTTCTGCTGTGTCGTGCCGGGCGTTTGCTGTGTTGCCGGTGTTGGTCGTACCTGGCTTGTGGTGGCTTTAGCTTTGGCATGGCTGGGAAAGAGATCGCCATTCAGGTAGAGGTTGGTGAGGGTGAAGGCAGAGCCAAGAATAGGAATCAGTACAAGAACGGCAATTGCAAGCAAGACGCTGCGGGCAGAACGTCTGGGTTTCCCCGTCTGACTGGTGGTGGCTGATGTTACAGGAGCTACTGAAGGAGACTCCAGGCCGTATGGGAGTCGTGCAGGGACGGTCGTCGGCCAGGGGGGAGTTCCCACTGGCAGGTATGAGAACGTCGTTGGCTGGCCCTGCTGGGTGGCAGTTCCGCACTGGTGACAGGTGGTCGCTGAGTCTGGTAGTTCAGCCTGGCAATGTGAACATGTCATAGTAGTCACTCTCCGTTATTCTGATGGATGAGCTAAACGGCAGTCAAAGCGTACGACTCCACTACGTCGCTCAGTTACCACTCTGACCACTTCCAGTCTAATCGGTTCTCCAATAGCAATGGAAATGTCGCTTTCGTCCAGAACACGGCACTCGAAATGGCGTTCCGGGTCATGGATATCAGCAATGACGCAGCGCACATAGGGATGTTCTTCCCCTTGAAAAATTGTTGTCAGCCCTGGCTCTTTCTCCAGGAGTATTCCTTCTCGTATCATAAACTGCTTAACGTCCGCTCCCTTTACCCGAACAGAGCATAAGAAATTTTTAGCCATTATAATTATATGCTGGAATGTGTATGTATGCAATTATATATCCCAACAAACCGGCCTGGCAAGCCATATGGCATATGCGCTGCACTGGCTCTATAAGCCGATTGACATGGGGTATGGCATAAGATTTATTATTTTTCGTGTGGGACTTCTCTCCTGATGATTCTCTTGAAGATGTTGAGATAGAGCCGTCTGAAAGACTTTTGCCTCATCTATCCCCTTCTAGAAGTGTAGGATGTGAGATGTGGAGCGATGGCGGCAAGTACTCATCCCTTGCCGCTCTCATGGTTGTCATGAGCTGCCGCCTGCTCGCTAGTTCAGGATGTATGCTGAGCGACCGGCTCTTTTTGTGAGGCGGTGAACTGAAAAGGCTTGCTGAAGCGACGGTTTAACAGCATGGCAAGAGCGGGCCAGCCATCTTTCCAGGGCGACAACTTTTTCTCTTTGCGTGGCGCATAGCTGATCGGCACTTCCAGAATGGTATAGCCAGCTTGCAAAATACACGCCGTAATCTCTGGTTCGATCTCGAAGCGGCGGCCCGACATCGGCAGCGCCTGAGCAATTTCGCGCGGCATCAACTTGTAGCAGGTCTCCATATCGTGAATGTGGCTGCCAAAAAGAATATTCGTGGTGGTGGTCAGGAAGCGGTTGCCCCAGCGGGTCGTGAATTTTTGAGCGCCAAGATCACGATAGCCATAGACGGCGACCTTTTCTTTCCCCTGTGCCGTACCCTCTTCCCACTTGTGGACCAGCGCGGGGAGATCCTGTGGATCATACTCCATATCGGCATCTTGAATGGTGACGAGTTCGCCTGTGACCAGACCAAAGCCGGTGCGCAGGCCAACGCCCTTGCCCTGATTGTGCTCATGTCGCACGTAGCGATACTTGCTATATGGCTCTTGCTGGCGCAACTCCTGTAATATTTCCCATGTTCTATCTGTCGATGCATCATCAACGACGACCACTTCAAGATCGAGGGGAGCTTTGGATAGTAATTCGAGTACAGTTGCGACGGTTTGCTCTTCGTTATAGACCGGGACAACTACGGAAACGCGCATAAAATATAACCTCGTTCCTTTTTGAATGAGAACATAAAAGATTGTCTTAAACCCTTATAACTAAACGAACGAACCAGAAAAAAGATAGCAACAAAGTCCTATTTCACACAAACAAAGTCCTAGTGCCATACCTGAATGGTTCCATCGGTCAGGGCCACAATAAGTTGTTTATCGATAAAATGAAGGGCGCTGATCTGCCAGGGGTGATAGAATTTCTGCACGATCTGACCGGTGTTGACAGACCATAGATCGATCACGCCTTCGTTGATCTCGCTATCTTCGCGTGCGACCGCCAGCCATTCTCCATCGGGTGAAAGGGCCAGGCGAGCGCTGCTGCCCATTGTGCCGCCTGGCAGTTCGCTATATGTGCCTGCTATTGTATCGCAGATGCGCAACTTTTGCCCCAGATAGACGAAGACAACCACTCGGACATCTGGCGTGGCGACATAGGGAGGGGCGCAATCGGCACAATTGCCGACCTCGATGGCGCTTGTAATCTGTGGGCGTGTCTTGCCTCCCAGCCGTCCCTTCGCCGTGAGATCCCAGCGACGAACGATGACCATTTGTTGTTGTTCGTGCGGCACCTGGGCGCAGGAGAGCGTCAAGAGCGTATGGGCATCCTGAGAGAGGACGCGCAAACGTATGGCCCAGAAGCGCCTGTTTTCGCTCCCCTCTTCTGAGCAGATCAGCGGCTCGCTCATCTGCGTCGCGGCTGCTTGTAGATCGTGGGCGAGCACATCCGTGCCGCGCACACCGCGTGAGCGTGGCGCACGTATATCCTCGGGTAAATGGGGGAGCGCCATGTAAATCTGCGACTTGCTGCCAGGAGCAACATGCGGGACAGCATCGAGCGAATAGTGGGCGGAGACGGCACGCTCGGTGAGTGGATAGCTCCAGAGTCGGGTGCCGCTGAAGGTATCCCAGACATGCAGCGTCATACGATGCCAGCCTGCCAGTACTGAGCCAGCAGAAGAGAAGCGCAGTTCACGCAGCGATTCCACCGGAGACGTGGGATCGGCGGCAATAGTAACCGGGTTCTCCGCCTGACCATTGGTGAGATGCCAGAGCATCCCTTTCCCATCCAGCGAACCGGCGGCGATGCGTGTACCCTGTACGGTCGGGATACCGCTGAGGGCAGAAACGACGCCCAGCCCACTATGAATGACGGGACCAGCCCGGAGCGGG
>JAICIM010000072.1 GCA_025928885.1 Ktedonobacteraceae bacterium
AGCAGCCGCAAAGAGGGATAGCTGCTCAGTCCTGGCTGATTACAGGCAGGTTGAAGAAGGCGCTGCTGGCTCTGGCATGGACGCTTGTATTAAAAAGGGTCAGCCCTGCTATACGCATATCGGAGGCGATCACGAAATCGCCCACCACCTCAAATCCGGCCTTCCTGATGCCATGCTCTGACGCGTCGTTGCCCGGCGCAAAGCCGATCCAGAAGCGCTCGATCATCTGTTCCTGGCGAATAATCTCCTGAAGCAAATGGGGATAGATGCCGCGTCCACGCCATGCGGGGAGCGTAAGGAAGTCCCAGAGATAGATGGCATAATCGGCAACATTGAAGGAAAAGTGTAACTCGCTGATCCCTCCCTGCTGCGTTGCCACCCAGCCATATGCGGCTGGTTGCTCATCTATAACTGCAAGATAGGGGTGATGCCCATGCTGAAAACGTGTCGCAACGACCGACTCTGGTAACTCCGTCAGGCGTGCTATCAACGAGATATCCTGTGAGCGTTCGGCGGCAAACGTGGGCTGAGGTGGCAGATCTGGCAAAGGATCGCCTCGCCACCAGGTCGCAAATGGCATAAAAAGTATAGCCTCTCATTCCTCTTTATAAAAGATCATACGCGCTTTCTGCCGCCAAAAACAAGCCCATCCTGGAGAAGAGAAGCAGGCCTCGCCGGTTCGATCTTTGAGGAGGCTGGCACCTGGCAATGACTTCTTTAGATTGTCAGGCCAGCTTTTTGCGTATCCACGCCACCGCATCGGCGATGGTTTCTTCCACCGTGCGCTGTGTAGTGTCATAGAGCGTCATTGGCGGCTGCGTCGAGGATGCATGCTCTTGCAGCCAGCGATTGAAATTGACCATGCGGGCAAGAAATTCGGGCGTGCCGCTTTGCCGCCAGGCTGGACGCTGCTTGAGCCGCTCCACCAGCATAGCACTCTCACAGACCAGCGCCAGATAATAGACTGTCGAGAAATAGCGCCGTTGTGGGCAGTTCTCTATCTGCTCAGGATAGGCCGTCCCACACAGCACAAGCGGGCGACCATTTTGCGCAATGTTTTTCGCGATATGCAGCCATAGATCGTAATAATCGCTATACCCTTCCTCTTCTTTTGTTGGCAAGATGCCCCAGAGCATATCGGTATCCAGCGTGACGCATTCTGGCAAATGAGATGGTAGTTGTCGGCTCAATGTCGTTTTGCCCGCGCCGCTAGCTCCTGTTAATATAAAGAGCGGCAATTGTAGAAATGGCTCTGCATAGTGGCAAAACGTGCAGATAATCGCTGGCCTGTCTGCATCGACCGGCTCTTCCTCGCACCATTCTCCACATTGTGGACACACCCTCGGCATTGTTCTGCTCCTTGTCGATAGTATTATGTATTATATGCAGAGAACTGGTCCGGGTAAAGTAGCTCAAAAGTTCATTGCTTACAAGTAATTCTTGATGATGGGCTTAGTTGGGAATAATAACCACCTATTGATTTGTTCGTATCAGAGAGAACATATGTTACTCAAAATTAGTAAATGAACATAAAAGGAGAATACTCAAGGTATGAGTAATACTAATCCTGCTGATAATGCTTTCATTGAACGTAATCGTCAGGTCGTTGAGACATTCCGCGCCAGCGATGGCAAAGTGGAAGGCTGGGGAGATATCTTCCTGCTGACAATCAAGGGCGCGAAGTCCGGCCAGGAGCGCGTCTATCCGCTGATGACTGTCACCTACGGCGATAACTATCTTGCAGTGGCCTCCAAAGGTGGCGCTCCCAAAAATCCTGCGTGGTATCACAACCTGCTAGCAAATCCCGACGTAACGGTTGAGGTTGGCGGCGAAAAATTCCCGGCCACCGCCCGCCTGCTATCTGGCGAAGAGCGTGCAAAAGCCTGGGTCCGCGCCGTTGAGGTCTTCCCCAACTACGCCGAGTATCAAAAGAACACAGAGCGCGAAATTCCTGTGTTCATCATCGAACGCAATTCCTAGTCGCGTGATTGGTCCGATCGTGGATATGAAGGATCGCTTTCCTCGATCTACCTATTGATTCACCTCATATCTGCTTTCACATAAAAATCGAGCGCATACTCGACAAAAGATGTCAGGTATTCGCTGCTATACTCCTTCTCAATGTCACAACATATGAGAAGGAGTATTTTTATGCTCAAAAAAATCGACTGCGTGATGATTCGTGTGGATGATATGGAGGCCGCGACCCGCTACTATACGGAGGTCTTTGGCTTGCGGCCCGCCTGGAGTGACGAAATCTCGACAGGACTGGCCTTTCCCGAAACCGATGCGGAGATAGTGCTGCATCGCATGACCGATATTCCCTCGTGCGTCGAGGTGCATTATCTCGTCGCTGATGTCATCACCGCAACGCGCACCTTTGCTGCTCAGGACTGCCAGATCCTCGTCGAGCCGTTTGATATTGTCATCGGCAAATGTGCAGTCATTCAAGACCCCTTCGGAACCCGGTTGTGCATCCTCGATATGTCAAAGGGGCCGCGCCAGCCGGAGCAATCCCCGACCGGCGCGAATGAACCTATTTTGCCAGATTCTCGACGCTAATTGGCTTGAGGTTCGCTTCGATGGCCGCACGCTGTGGCTCCAGGAAGGGAGGCAGCGCAAGCTGTTCGCCCAGCGTCTCCACATCTTCGTCAACGGCAAAGCCCGGTCCATCGGTTGCGATCTCGAACAGCACGCCGCCCGGCTCGCGGAAGTAGAGCGAGCGGAAGTAGAAGCGATCGATGACCGGCGTTATGGTCGGGTTGACCTGGGAGATGCGCTCCTGCCATTTGCGGTGCTCTTCGTCATTGGGCGTGCGGAATGCAACATGATGCACGCCGCCAATACCGACAAAGCGACGGAACGGCAGTTCTGGATAGACCTCGATATGCACCTCTGTTCCAGGGCCGCCGGGGCCAACCTCAAAGACGGCAACGTTGGTTCCCTGGGGCAGCTCGTAGCCGCCACTGCGCCGGAAGCCAAGTAGCTCGGTCATAAAACGCGCCGATGGTTCGAGGTCCCGCAACGTCAAACGCACCGAGTAGAAGCCGTGGATGGCCCGCTCCGCTGGCACGGGACTCTTGCGCCAGGGTGTGCTGCCAATCCGCGCCGCCAATCTGCCACCATCCTCCACCAGTTCGAGCCGTTGCCCTTCAGGATCGCGGAACGGCAGGACAAGCTGGCTATCTGCGCCGCGCGTCTGAATGCCATCGTGCGTGACATGCAACGTGTCGAAGCGTTCCACCCACCAGTCGAGCGTGTCGCGCCCGGTCACGCCAAGCGCGATCGTTGAGATGGTGCCTGCTCCTGGCCGATGAAAGCCGATGTTGGCCCATTCAAAAAAGGTCAGATCGACGCCCGGACGCCCAAGCTCATCCCCATAAAAAAGATGATAGGCCGAAACGTCATCCTGGTTGACCGTCTTCTTAATCAAACGCATACCGAGCACCTGCGTATAAAATGCGACGTTGCGGGATGCGTTGCCACTAACGGCGGTGACGTGATGCAGACCGCCCAGTTCTGTTACCATTGAATACCTTCTATCTTTCTCTCCACGCTCATTTGCTCAATGAACGCCTGCTTGTTGAGTGCTAACAACTCTTTCTCTTGCCATCAGTATATCTCAAATTTGAGATAATTGCAAGTCAACCAATCAAGGTTCGTAGAAGTGTTCCTGGGCATAGAGACCGAGCTTTTTGAGCAGCACTATCGCCTGTGCCTGCTCTTCGGGCGTCAGCCCATCCACAGCTGCCCGAATCACCTCTTCGTGCTGGGGAAAAATTGTCGCCAGCAGCTCATGGCCTTGCGGCGTGATCTCCGCAAAGGTGACGCGCCGGTCCTGGGGAGAGGGTTGGCGCATCAAGAGCTGCTTCTGCTCTAGCTTATCCACCGCATAGGTGATGTTGCCGCTCGAAATCAGGATCTTCTCCCCGATCTGCTGTAGCGGCAGCGGTCCCTGATGATAGAGCAGTTCGAGGATGCCAAATTCGGTTGGATTCAACCCGTAGCGCCTGATATCGCGCGTCACATGGGCGTTGACCCAGTTGTAGGCGCGTGAGAGCACAATAAACAATGCCAGCGACGGCGTTCTTCGTGGTCTGTTCGACATAGTTCCACCAGATTCTCTTAAATTTAAGAGAATCTTACCAAACACAAAAAAAGTCCGTCAAGGGTCTGGCCCCCTCTCTCATAGCGAGTGCGATTGTTGCAGTCAATAGGCGTAAAACGAGTTTAACGAGATTGCGAAAAAAGTCCGTCAAAGGTATTGACATGGTGAGTCGGGTATAGTATTATACATCTCGTCAAAGAGATCGCCTGGATGTGCAGGTGAGCTGGTGGCAATAGCGAAGAGGGTACACCCGTTCCCATCCCGAACACGGCAGTTAAGCTCTTCAGCTCCTACGATACTGTGTGGGCAACTGCATGGGAAAATTGGACGCCGCCATTTCACCCGCCCATACCGGGCGATTTTTCTTGTTTATTATGAGTACCTTAGCGATTTCGCCGCGCAATGATCTCATCCGCGATACTTTTTGGCACTGGATCATAATGCGCGAACTCCATTGAATAGCTAGCTCGGCCACTGGTCAGGGAGCGCAGGTCGCTGGCATAATCGAACATCTCGGCCAGTGGTACATGCGCTCGTACCGCATGCGTCAAGCCTCGCGTCTCCATGCCCAGCACGGTTCCCCGGCGGCGATTGAGGTCACCGATCACGTTGCTGTAATGCTGTTCCGAAGTCTGTACCTCGACCAGCATAATCGGCTCTAGCAGGATCGGACCCGCCTTACGAGCCGCTTCCTTGATTGCCAGCGATCCTGCAATCTTAAAAGCCATCTCGCTCGAATCAACCTCGTGATACGAGCCGTCGTAGAGCGTCGCCTTGAGATCAATCATCGGATAGCCGGCAATAATCCCGTTGTCCAGCGCCTCACGAATTCCCGTCTCAACGGGCCTGATAAATTCTTTTGGGATGGCCCCGCCAATAATGGCATTGATAAACTCGAAGCCCTTGCCGCGCTCGTTCGGTTCGACGCGAATCCTGACATCGCCATACTGGCCGTTCCCTCCCGTCTGGCGCACGTATTTGCCTTGTGCCTGAGCCGTCTTCGTGATCGTCTCGCGATAGGCGACCTGCGGACGACCAACATGTGCCTCGACTTTAAATTCGCGGAACAGACGATCCACAATCACCTCCAGATGCAACTGCCCCATGCCGCTGATGATGGTTTGCCCCGATTCGGGATCGGTCCGCACGTGGAACGTGGGATCTTCCTCTGCCAGCTTGCCCAGTGCGATCGTCATCTTATCCTGTTCCGCCTGCGTCTTCGGCTCGACGGCGATGGAGAGCACCGGCTCTGGGAACGTAATGGCCTCCAGCACGATGGGATGTTGCTTATCACAGAGCGTATCTCCGGTAAAGGTGTTGCGCAACCCGACGGCGGCACAGAGGTCGCCCGCCCGAATCTCGCTGATATCCTCGCGATGGTTGGCGTGCATTCTCAGCAAGCGACCGGCCCGTTCCGCCCTGTCTTTACTACTATTATAGATGGCCGCACGCTTATTGAGTACCCCTGAATAGACGCGCAAGAAGGCCAGACGCCCGACGAAGGGGTCAACAACGATCTTAAAGACGAGGGCGCTGAAAGGGGCATCGTCGGACACGGCCCGCATCTCCTGCTCTCCGTTATCGGGATTGATGCCGACGGGTGGGGGAATATCCAGCGGCGAGGGCAGGTAGTCCACAACCGCATCCAGCATGGCCTGAACGCCCTTATTCTTCAAGGCGCTCCCACAGAGCACGGGAACCAGTCGTCCCGCTATCGTCGCCTGCCGCAGCCCCGCTCGCAACTCTTGCGGCGTGATCTCCTCGCCTTCCAGGTATTTGAGCGTCAGCGCCTCGTCCGTCTCCGCCACGCTTTCCAGCAGATGTTCGCGATACTGATCGACCTGCCCGATCAGATTGGTCGGCACCTGTCTGTGTTCGGATTGCGTTCCCTGCTCATCGGTGAAGATAACGGCCTCCTGAGCGATCAGATCGATAAAGCCCTGAAAGCTCTGCTCGCTCCCAACGGGAATCTGGATCGGCACGGGAACGGCCCCCAGCCGCTCACGAATCATATCGACCGTGCGCCAGAAATCGGCCCCGGTGCGATCCATCTTGTTGACAAAACAGATGCGCGGCACATGATATTTATTGGCCTGCCGCCACACGGTTTCAGATTGTGGCTCAACGCCTGCCACCGCGTCGAATACCACAACGCCGCCATCCAGCACGCGCAACGATCGCTCGACCTCGGCTGTAAAATCGACGTGGCCGGGGGTATCGATGATGTTGATGCGATGCTCGTTCCAGAAACAGGTCGTGGCCGCAGCGGTGATGGTGATGCCGCGCTCTCGCTCCTGCACGGTATAGTCCATCGTGGCGGCTCCTTCGTGGACTTCACCCATACGATGGATTTTTTTGGTATAGAAAAGAATCCGTTCTGTTGTGGTCGTCTTTCCTGCGTCAATATGCGCGATAATACCGATATTGCGGGTCTTTTCGAGGGCGTATTCTCTTGTCATAACACGATTGCGACCACCGACCAGGGCGCAGACCATCGCGGCATCACACCCCGCGCGATCTCCTCACTTTCTGCAATGTTGCTTTATTACTTTCTACTATCGGTATTTCCCTATACAAAACAAATGAAAAGCAGAGCCTTCAAATCGCATGGTAAGCCTACTTCTTGTTGCCAAAAAAGTCAAGAGGGAAAACCTGCATTTGCGGCCCAACCGACAACATCCTTCCATTGCCTCTTCTATATCAACAATCTTAAATAACAATGTTTTGAAACATAAAAGCAAATATAAAAACAAAAATCTTGTATAAATCTTCATAAAGTTAAGAATCCTTCTTTTCGATATTGCATTTCATGATGTGTTGTGCTATGATGGATCTATCTTCAATCGAGGGTAAAGTTGAATGGTTGTAGAGAAACAGGATAAACCTTACGATAATGGTGTTAAACGCTTGCTGGCGCTATGCGCTCAGGACTTTCTCGACTGGCTGGCACCGGGCGCGACGTTCACGGGCAAGCGATCCGAAACCTATCAAAGCCTCACTATCGAAGCAGATATTCTGCACGAGGGGGTATGGTATGATAGTAATGAGTTGTTTCTTGTGGAGATTCAAAGCACTCCCGATAGCAATATAGAGCAACGTTTGTTAGAGTACACCGTTCTGGCGCGTCGCTACCATAAACGGTTCGTCAATGCCTATGTCATCTTTTTGCGCGATGGCGGCGGAACACTCAAGCCGCCGCTCGTGCATAAGCGAGCCGATGGTCAGACTGGCCTGATCTTTCACTACGATGTGATCATTATGCGCGACATTGCGGCGCAAGATCTACTCGAACGTGCGCCACGCGGGGTCTGGCCGTTAATCCCCTTCGCCGGTGGTGGAGCGCGACCAGAAGTTGTGGATATCGTCCTGACCAGCTTTGCAGCGGTGCTCAACGAGACGACCAGAGAGCTATTATCATTGACTGCGCTGTTTGCGTCGTTAGCGTTCACCGATCTACAAGATCGGCAGTGGTTAGAGAGGAGATTGGCTATGTTAGAAGATATTCTCAGTGAAGCTCCCTTGTACAAGAGTCTAATTGCACGAGGGAAGGAAGAAGGACGTGAGGAAGGACGTGAGGAAGGACGCGAGGAAGGACGTATGCTCTCTGCACTCAACACGCTTACTGTTCTTTTTCAAGAGAGCTTTCCTCAACTACATGCGCTAGCACAAGAAACTCTGTCAGCTATTAAAGACCCAAATGTCCTGGAAAGGCTTATCATCAGAGTTGCTAGAGCACGGGATGAGCAGGAAGCAAAGAAGTATCTCCTGGAGATTGCACAACAAAAAAGTTAGTGGGGGAAGATGGAGCATGCAGGAAGATATATTGAGCGAAGCTCCTCTCTATAAAGCCTGGATAGAGCGAGGGAGAGAAGCAGGGCGTCGGGAGGGAAGGTTACTTGTTCGACGAGAAAAGGTAATCTATTTTCTTAGCGAGCTTTTCCCACACCTTATCCCAAAAGCCCAGGAAATACTTCCTACTCTGGATGACCCTGACATTTTGGAGCAGCTTACTCTCAACATTCTTTTATCGTAGAGTGAGGAGGAAGCGGCGAACAGGTTGCAAGAGGCAGCACAACAAAAAGCATAGCAGAAAACCGGGCCGTCACTGCATGTAACGGCCCGGCCTCAGAGACCTCCTCATCTAACACTTCACGCCGTTGGGGTCCAAATTGGCTAACCTTTCTCGTGTGAAGCTCCAGAGGTGCCGTTCGCCAACGTTATCATAAACCGGGATTGCTCAGTTTCAGGTACAGAGGTATTCGGACACCGCGTTTCTCGGTGTCCGAATAATCCGCTGGTCATTCTCTGCCCATTTAGTGTCTGATTGGATTGGCGAAATTCAATGCGCGTTCATGTTCCCTGGTGAGAACGAGGGAACTCCTTCGGCAAACTCGCCCGCGTAGGAACGTTCGTGTAGCTCCATGAGTGTCGCTCCCGCTTGCCAGGCTGCCAGGTATGTTTCCGGGTTTATCATAATCACGGGGGGATAGGAGCTTGTCTGGAACGCGTGCAACACTTCTTGACCCTTGCGCAAGCCGGACCCATAGTGGTCGATCAGGAGTTCTAACATATTGTTGTCAGGATCTCGGTAATAGAATGATGTATGCGAGCCATGATTTGCTGCCATGAACGGCAAAATGTCCTTGTGCTTCAAACGCTGGTACACCCGCATGAGATCGTCAAGGCTGTAGAGAAATGCGACATGATGCATGCCCACACTGGTGGGTATCTGTTCGGTGCATGTGGGATCGTCAAAGATTGCCAGACGATGGTGAGCCAGATCGAAGGTGTAAAAACCCCCAAAGCCATCTATTTCGAGAACCGGGTGGACGTTGAGGAAGGTGTGATAGAACACTCGCATCTCCTCAAACCTGGCAGTTTTCAACCCAATATGATGCAGTTGTATGGGAGGAATGCCAGTTTCGTCGAAGCGGCTTTCCTCATTCTGTGAAGTTCCCATTATTTGCTTTGACATAGCACATTTCCTTTACTTGTTTGAGCTTACCTGGAATCAATCAATCTCAATCTGCTTTCCTGGCTATATCTTGGACAGTGGTGCGATTGCTTGCTCTCTCACATAAGGATAGAGCGGGAAGTCCTCCAGAGCCTTTTGTACCTGATCCTGTGACTCTCCCCGCATCACAAGCCAGACGTGCGAACGATCAGCACTGAGATAGAGTGCTTGTATCGTTCCTTGCTCTCGTAAGACTTGAATATGCGCCTGTTCCTGGGGCAAACGAGCGAGCATCTCTTCTTGATCTTGTGCGCGAAAGCTAGCGCTCACCATGAATTCCATTTTTCGATTCCTCTTTCTTTTTTGTTCCTCTACACCACCGTTCCTCTCGGTAAGGCGAAACAGTGATGTCAGTAACTGACATCACAATAATACCGTATAATGGAAGTGATGTCAATGGCTGTCATGAAGGAGGTAAATATATGAGTCGATGGGAACCCGATGCCAGGGGCCGACTAGAGCAGGCAGCTCTGGACCTGTATCAGGAACGCGGGTTTGAGCAGACGACGGTGACGGAGATCGCTGAACGGGCTGGCCTCACTGAGCGGACATTCTTCCGCTACTTCGCCGATAAGCGCGAAGTGCTATTCGGGGATCAGGATATGCTGCGCACTATCTTCGTGAGTGCCATCGAAGCTGTGTCTGCTTCCACCGCGCCACTCGATGCAGTCGCCGCAGCCCTGGAGGCCGTCGTACCTGTATTCCAGGAGCGTCATAAACTCGTCCAGCAGCGTCAGGCCGTGATTGCCGCAACTCCAGGTCTCCAGGAACGTGAACTGCTGAAGGGCGCATTACTCACCTCAGCTATGGCCGAGGCGTTGCGAAGACGCGGCGTGACTGACCCTGCCGCGAGTCTTGCCGCCGAAGTCGGAGTCATCGTGTTCAAAACAGCGTTTGACCGCTGGGCCAGCGAACCCAACACGCAGGATCTATCGCGACTGATCCGAGCGTCCCTCGATCAGCTCAAGGGCATCGTTGCTGGTACATAACCACGCATGCGCGTCAATCCCAGGATTCTGCGGAACTGGTCCACTCTTGGTGAAAGTTCAAGAAGAGCAGCTATTTGCTCTTCTTTCGCATGTGGAGACAAAAAGTGAGCGCCGATTTTGAGTTCTCGGCACTCACCTTTTTGTCATCATCACCCCGTCGTTCCACCGTTTCACGATGTATTCTTTGTACGGATCAATCACTGATCCACTCCGCTATCTATGGAAAATCGTAGGAAAGTGTCTGATTCGTTAGATGAATATCAGTTTTTATGGATGTGCGCTCATTATAAATGCTATCACTTTCCCTTCATACTCAGAGCGATCAGCACTCCATATTTCCGTATGGCTGCCTCGCGCCAAAAACCGTACGGTTTTTGGCGCGGAATAGAGACTGACCAGGGTTTTTTGCTTCTCTCAGCGCAAACCGGCGGTACTCCGTTTCCTGTTCGATTTTGCGGTCCCCTTTGATAACAACCAGGCCGAGCGCGATCTGCGTATGAGTCATCCGTGCAGCAAAAAGTTTCTGGCTGCTTTTATGAGCAAGCAGACTATACTTTTGTCTGGCGATGATGGTTATTTACAAGTGCTCAGAGGAGAGGCAAAGTATACTCTAACAAACGAGAGAAACAACATAGCCTCTCGACAAAGGAGAAAAGAGTTAATGAGCAAAGTTATTGTCTTTACGAATCTGAGCCTCGATGGCGTCATGCAGGCACCAGGACGAGCAGATGAGGATCGCCGGGGCGGCTTCGAATACGGTGGCTGGGCAACCCCCTATGCCGCGATGACACAGGCTGGGGAAAGCATGCCCACCATCAGCGCTATGCTCATCCTTGAAAGAGAAAGTGGAACTAGGTGTCTCATGGCAGAAAGAGGTACTTAAAACTTTTTGTTGCACTTGACAAAACGATGTATATTTTTATATGCTCAAGCTATAATTAATTATCCATATCTTAATTTGCTTTGAGAGGAGGTATTTAAGTATATCAGCTACCCGCTAACCTGACATTTGCTATGAGTATTCATAGTATGATGCTGTGTAAATAGCACATTTCTACTGTGAATAGAAAACAGTTAGAGCCATTTACACGGTCTGTGTTTGTAGCACGTACACCATTTTCTATAGGTGCTAATGCTTATTCCACAGGTTTTTTGCTCATCGCCATCTACTTGTACCACGTTGAGTACAGATACGAAAGCTTCTTTATGAAAGGTGGGAATCCTTATGGCACAACTTGCTGCCGAGTCGAATCGTGCTGCTTCTGTTCCTTCTGCCATTGCCAACCCCGCTCCTCTTGGCTTGTGCGGTTTCGCCTTAACTACATTTGTCCTCAGTTCTATTAACGCTGGCTGGTTTCCATCAGGCGGAACAAATATCGTTGTTGGCCTCGCACTCTTTTATGGCGGCCTTGCTCAATTGTTGGCAGGTATGTGGGAATTCAAAACGGGCAATACACTTGGTGCCACCGCTTTCACCTCCTATGGAGCCTTCTGGCTTTCATTTGCCGCTATCTTTATTCCTGGCACCGGCATTCTCGATGCGCTTACCAAAAGTGGTACTCTGCATTCAGCACTGGGCATCTACCTGCTGGCATGGGGCATTTTTACATTTCTGGCGTTTCTTGGTTCGCTCCGTACCACGCTGGCACTGATAGCAGTGTTGGGCCTCTTGACCTTGACGTTCCTCGCCCTGGCATTTGGTGAATTGGCAGGCGTGAGCGTACTCGGCGTTCTCGGTGGCTATCTTGGCATCCTCACGGCTCTGGTTGCCTGGTATACGGCCCTGGCTGGGCTTCTCACTTCGATGAATGGCCTCTTTACGCTGCCCGTAGGCCCTCGGAGTTAGCTCAACTCATTAAGATCTTGACCTTTCAAGATCGTGCGTCATCAATGAGAAGAGGAGACGAGTAATGCATATAGCTCGTCTCCTCTTCTCATTGATGACTGAAAGTCGAGCATGGTGCGATCATGCATTGATGAATAATGAGAAGGATGAGTACTTATGAGCGGCAATCTTGATTTTGAGGATACCAATACCATTTTGGTCGAGGAACGCCTCTTCTCTCCCTCACAAGATGTGGTGGAGAATGCAAATATTAGGGCCTACATGCACTCCTAAGACGTGGCATATCCGGATGATAGGAAAGAGATGGCGATGCTCATCAATGAACTGAAATTTTACGGCTGGGGTTGCGCGAAGATGCTGACCGCTTTTTTAAATATATCCCTATTGTACCAAATTTCTCTTCTCCCACCCTCCCAATTCGGGTCAATCTCAACAGCCCAGGTGCCATTACTCCTACAGCCAGCACTATTTATTTCCATATCCGACTGCATCTGCGAGAATAGATACACAAGAGAAAACATGTTTATCATCCCTTATCGCACAACAAAGGTACTAAAGAAAATGAATTTTTCCACATCCCTCCCAAATATCAGCGATCCGCAGACGCAAGAAGCCATCCTAGCAGCCATCCTCCAACTCACAGAGCAAGAGCGCGAACAGCTTATCAACCAGATTCTACAAGAAGGCAACCGCAAGAGCAAGCAAAGCATCAGGCTCGACTTCTTAGCAGCCGCATGCCTCGATCTTATAGACACGCCCACAAGCAGCATCGTACAAGCCGTAAGCGCACGACTCAACAGATGGCTACCGCCTACAAATAGCCGTAACGCCGACACACTCGCCGAACAAGCAGGCACATTAGCCATCAAGCCGCTCATCGACTGGCTCAGTGCCAATGGCACCCAACAGGAAAAACAACGTTCGTTCTGCCTACGCACCCTTCTACATATTCCCGGCTTACTCTCTTTACAAGCACTACATACCTACCTGCAAAACACAAACACACCCTTCACCATTGAAGATGCACTTCGTTACTGGAAAATGGCACGCGACCCCGATGGATATGGCCAATATATCCTGGCCCTTGTCTTTGAGCAGCGAGGCGTAACACACTTGCGGCTGCTCAAACCCTCTGACATGCGCGGTTTGCAACACCTGACCATGCTCGAAAGTCTGTACCTTGACCAATATGGTGGCCTGCATGATCTCACTCCACTGGCAGGTTTGAGCAGCCTCAAATACTTGTACATGCCAAAATGTAAAAGGGTCGTTGATCTTTCACCACTCGCGACACTCAGCAATTTAGAGGTGCTCGACATCACCGAGTGCAGCGCCATTCAAAGCCTTGCACCATTACGCAATCTCCGCAAGCTACGCGAAATACAGATGCAAGAATGCACACAAATCAATGATATCAGTGGACTCGTCAATAAACCCAATCTTGTTGAGCTAACATTACACACACTCAAGAACCTGGAAAGCATTCCTACAGTCGTTGGTCTCACAGGACTCAAACGGCTGACGATCAGATACCTGCACAAACTAAAAGATATTCGTGGCCTCGGCGACCTGGCACAGCTTGATTTGTTGGAGATTGACGAGTGCTCTAAATTGAAAGACCTCCACCCCTTAGCAAACCTCCCACGGCTTCAAGAGATCAGAATACGCTACTGTTCCCGCATCACAAACCTTCGCCCACTCATCTCTATCGCGGCACTCACAACATTCCGTATCCAGACCATCAATGTTAAAGGCATGGTGCAATGGAGCCAGTTACAGCAGTTGCGCAGCCTCGAAGTGATCGCAGAGGATTACTTCACCGATCTTCAAGAGTTTGGATGCATCCCTCACTTGGAAGAATTACGGTTTCACAACAATCAAACATCCGACTTTAGTACCAATCCTCAACCTTACAACAGATGGGCAACGAATAACGTAAATATTGAGAGCTTTAGCGGCATTGAGCAGGCCACACATCTCAAGTCATTCATCTATAAAGCTGGCAATGACAATACGACGCCAATGGACCTTAGCCCGCTATGCGCCCTACCCAATCTGACTCAATTGGAATTGAGCAATATACACGTCCAAAACCTTGACGTGCTGGCTGATCTTCAGCAATTAGAAATACTCCGGCTTGAGCATTTTCACCAGCTCGCCAGTCTACAAGGGTTGAGTAATCTTCCAGCCCTGCGTCAATTGAGTTTTTCCCAGTGTTCTGTGCCAGACCTCCATCCCATTCGCACATGTCCCAACCTGAAAACCCTTGAGTTTGAGCTGACGGATAACCCTCTTGACCTGGCACCTTTACACGCATTACATGCTCTGCAAGAACTTATGGTGAGCTACTACGCCCAGGGCAGCTTTTTGAATATTGAGAGCTTGCAAGGCCAGCCAACACTACGTAAACTCGATTTGCGTGGCACTCAATTACCCAATGCCTCCGTCCTGGCTACTCTACCAGCTCTCGAACGGCTCGATATGCATATTCATGAGATCGCTTTGCACACTTTCGCATCTCTGCCAACGCTCACGAGTCTGTGCATAGACGGTGATACCGTCACTAATTTAATCTTCTTAAAGAACTTTCCACTCCTTCAATCGCTTACAATACATCAGCAGTTCAATCTTCTGAGCTTGCAGGGTATAGAACATCTCCAACAATTGCAACATTTAGATTGTAATGGAGTCCATAGTTTGCAAGATGTTAGCGCTCTAGCAATGCTAACCAATCTACGCACACTCTCGCTCAGTGGAGCAAGAAATGTAAGGGACATAAGCCCACTCAGCGGCTTGACCCAACTAGAAGCGCTCAACCTGAACCATTGTGATGTCGAAGACCTAACCCCTTTACGGTCACTCACACACCTACGCCAACTCTACCTTTTTGGATGCCGCGATAAAGACCTGTCCCCATTAGCAGGGCTTAGAGAACTTGAGAAAATCGAGTACTTCACGCCTAATGAAGACCTTACACCATTGTTACATCTGCCCAAACTCCGCCATGTTAGCCTTGATCTCTTGTACGCCAACGTACCTACTGGCTTGATGCAGCTCTATGCCAGACCAGAGATTCATTTTATTGTTGGTTACGAGCATCATCTTTGCAGATACGATGATTTCCGCAAGGAAATTGCCCGCTGGTTTTAACAGAGTCGCAGGAACATGGCTCTGAAAGCGGCTCACGGCACTCGATATGTGTAAATTCACGACAAGGTTGTGTTGCAAAAAATAAGGGGAAAGGAAATTGCACAGAGGTTTTCTCAAGGTTCAAGCTTAGGTGATCGCTCCGAACAGTCTGGCAACCAAAGTCACTTGCGCCCGAATATCTCCTTTCCTCATGCTGCTCTGTGGCTGGGAGGACTCAGCCTCTGTTTTGCGCTCCCGATGACTCTTCTCCCTCCTTTGGGTGGATGGCTGGCTTCGTACTATCTCTGGCGCCGGAGCCATGCTTAGTAGCTTGCTTTTGTCAGCCGTGGGCACCATCCGCCTCACGGCATGCGAACGCCCCTGGCTACCAGCAGAGATTGGGCAACTGACGCATCTGCGCAGCCTGCATGTGCGATACTCGAAGCTTCGTCAGATCCCCGAAGAGATTGGTCAGTTGGTCCATCTGGAGCGTTTGCATCTGGATCATAACCACCTGGAAGCGCTGCCCATGTCTTTGTGGCAGTTACCCAATCTACGGTATTTGCACCTGGACCATAACCACCTCACAGAGGTGCCTCCAGAAATTGGACAACTGCAGAACTTACGGAGCCTGGAATTGAGTATGGATTCAAACAGATAGACCGCTCTTTTGGTGTACATCTGCTACATATAGAGCACGAGCCGTTCGCGAAAGGAGAGAGCGTCAGAACTCTCGGCTCATAACGGGGTCACTTGATGGAACGGGGCAAAACCTGCTCTAAGCAAAGTAGCCAGTTTAACCCAATAGTATGGCCTGAGCGCAGGTTTTGCCCCGTTCCATCAAGTGACCCTGCTCAGGCTGTGGCCAGTTGCATCCTGCGCAAATAGCTGACGCGTGCGATCCAGAAGTAGGCCATAAAACTCGCGAGGTACAGCAGA
>JAICIM010000509.1 GCA_025928885.1 Ktedonobacteraceae bacterium
AATACTGATGTTGCAAACATCAGCGAAGACATCGTTTCACGCCCCTTTGAAGATCAAAACCTGTATGTAAAAGCGGGGATTCATCTGCATTGGGCGCTCCCCGATACGCTAACGCGTGGGAAGCATACAGCAGATGGCACCACGTTCCCGATTGTTCCTAATCGCTGGCTGGTTGTTCGGAGCAGGAAAGAGACAGGCAAACAGGAGAGTATCGAAAAAATGTGGGTGGTGGAGAGCGATTATCTCGCTCCTGATGGTGTGGCAACTGGAGGCGTCACCGTCCCGTTTTCCCCTGTTCCAGCGCAAAGCAAGTATCGTCCCTTCCGCTACCAGGGCCGGAGCATGACGCTTGATGCGTGGCAGGCGCAGGATGCACAGGCCGAATATCTGGATACATTGACGGCTGTAGGCTATGGGGAACCCACATTTGCTGCCTTCTATCCGAATTGTCACAGCGTCTTTGGCTTGTATGATGACGCTGCTACCGAACCCGTTGATGGTTTGCAATACGATGTCATCGGCTGGTATAGCCAACCAGCCCAGGATTATTTGACGCGCTTCATTCATGATTTAACCGCAGCTTCCGACGGTGTAGTACCCGGCGTAGAGGCTCTACAGGCGGCGGTAGCTGAGCAGTTGCAGTGGACGGTAACGCGACAATCCGGCCAGGAATTTCCGCAACAGATGATCTGCTATGCCCGCCTGACCTTCAATCCGTCTACTCAACATCCCAATGACGAAACAACGAATATGATTACGGTGGCAATTGGCAATACAGGGACTGAAGCCTTATCGGCCTACCTTGCCAGCAGCATTGATTCTACCCAGAAAGCACTTATTGAGGATCAGTTAGAAGCGTTGCAGCTCGCGGACCGTCTTGAACAGCGACAACTGGATATCGGGGCAAAATTTGTGGAAGCACGCCACGAGAAAGGCTTTGCGGCTCTTCATGGTGGCACGCTCTGGACCATCAAGCCTGAGACGAACCCGGCTCTGGCCGCCGATGCTCCAAAGGCTCAAGAGCAATTAGAGATTACGCTCCCCGACGACATGGCACAACGCTTGAACAAACTCAACCTCTTCCAGCAATCCTACGATCAGGCCATCCAGACCATCGCCAGTATGCGCAAGCAGTTGTTTGCCGACTGGTACAAATATATGCTCAGTACATATCCTCCCGATGATGCCCGCGAAGATTACCCTGATATCGATGAGGTGCGCTATTTTATCGAGAGCCGGGATCAAACGCCGCTTCAGCAGGCAATGGATGCAACAGGGCAACTGAGCTATACCACCAATGGAACGCCCATCAGTAGCGGCACATCTACCTCGCTGGCCGCTCAATTGGTGCAAGCCATCAATGATTTAGCGGGAGCGCTGACCACATTTAATAACAGCGATCCAGTCAAGCAGACGCAAACGACCTATGCGCTCAAGCAGATGCCTGCCCCTCGTTACTGGCAGCCCACGGAGCCGGTTGTCCTGCTACTTGGCCCAACGGTCCAGCCCAACGAACGGCATGGTCAGGATGGCCTGCTTGCATGCCAGATCTTACCTGACGCAACAGTTCAAGATCTTTTGCCTCAGAAGTTCGCCACGATCAGGGCCGTCATCGATGCAAACAATACTCAGACAGGTGCTGGCTTCAACACATGGACGCAACAACCCTGGAACCCGTTTCTGCTGGAATGGGAAGTAGAGGTGTTCCCTCTCAACGATCAGGGCAATCTTCACCCGGAAACGGAGGAATACCAGCAGGATTTCATCACCAGCAACTATACACTGCCGGAAAATCAGCCGGACCTTGCCCTCTCGCCCAACCGCACGCTCGTGAAAGCCGCGAATGTGTACAGCGGGACCAGTATTTTGACCTCCTATGCGCAAAGCCAACTCAAGGAACAGGTGGCGGCGTACGTGCAAGACCCGCAGGCCGACACGACAACAGATCTGTATAAGCACATCAAAGCAGCGTATGACCTGCTCAACGCGCAGGATTTTTACAGCCTGTCGCAATCGTTGAGCGGTTTTAACGCAGCCCTGCTCATGCACAAGCAGACCCGGCAGCTTGCCCTCAACGATCCGTTGGGTTTCGCTGACTATCAACCGTTCACACAAAGCGTTGGGAACGTTGTGCAGTGGGAGAACAAAAGCGCTCCGCAACCGCAGTGGGATTTTAACCCGATTCGCTCCGGGGTGATGAGCATTTTGCACCTGCGACTGGTTGATACGTTTGGACAGGTGCGAGATCTGAACTGGAGCAACATCATCACCACAGAACAGATGAGCGATCCCCAGAGCGCCAATCGGGTCATGTTGCCACCACGCCTGATGCAGCCAGCTTGCCTGAACTTTCGCTGGCTGGACGCTGCTACCGACGAGCAAGAAATGAACGATCATCCAGCAACCACGCCCATCTGTGGCTGGCTGCTGCCCAATAATCTCGACAACAGCTTGATGATCTATGACAATCAGGGAAAAATTCTAGGCATTATCAACCAGCGAGCTATCTGGGATAGCCAGGCACCGGGCAACCCCAATATTACCGTCGATGCCATCGCCAACCCGCATCTGCGGCAAATGGTGCGCTATCTGCTCGCTCAAGGCGAAGCGTTCCTGAACAATTTTATTGCAGCTGTCGATACCGGGTTGACGAATATTGATCCCGAAAACTTTGCTCAACACCAGGATCTGGCCCTGCTGATAGGGCGGCCCGTGGCGCTGGTACGTGCCTCGCTCAACCTCGAACTACAGGGCCTCTCGGCCATTCACCAGGGATGGAACAACTTTCGCCAGGATCTGCGACGCGCAACCAGAGATACGAACGGCTTTCCTGACGTGGTATTTCCGATCCGTCTGGGCGAATATCAGCAATTAAACGATGGGCTGGTTGGGTATTGGAAGGAGCAAAGCGACGGCTACGAAGATGATATCTTCTACGCTCCGCAAAGCGATCCCATCACAGACGCGCATATCAAAACCCATGCCGATCATCCGGCACCGCTGCAACAGACGTTAGAGACCCCTCCAATGATCGTCAGCATGCTTGTCGATCCTCGCGGCTCGGTTCACGCGACCTGTGGCATCTTGCCAGTCAAGGAGATTACCATCCCGCCCGATCAGTATGCGGCGGCCCTGCAAGCGATTGAAGTGCTGTTCCTCTCGACACCCATCGTCACCGATAGAGGGAAGATCAATCTGCCATTGCCGGTGGAGGCAGGCTATAGCTGGTCATGGGCCGCGACGGGGCAGACAGCAGAGATAGGCAAAGTGACTCTGGATGCGACATTTGCGGCACAGCAGGAGATTCGTGAGGGCTGGCTCAAGTTAAATGTCACTGAACCATCCGCCTGACCATACATATTTGCGAAGTTTGCAGAGAGGAAGCGCTATGACAACAATCCCACTGAACTTAACGCTCGAAGAGACGAACACCATACTGGAAGCACTGGGCCAGATGCCCTACGCTCGCGTGTATACGTTGATTGCGAAGATCCAGCAGCAGGCGACCACGCATCTGCACGAGAATCAGCCCGAGCCTGAGAAACAGAGCCAGAACGAGAAGCTCTCTGAGAGTACAGGAGGACCGCGATGACAATGGTAAATCCAATAGCCCAGACCGCGTTTCGCCAGAGCTACCCCATTGATTTCCACATCTACGACGACGATGAACAGGCGGTCCTCACCATTACCGATGACCCGGCGGGGCAAAATCTGCATACGGATATCAGCAACTCTTCGGGACAGACCATCACTTTCCTTGTACCAGGCAATACAACCGCCAGCGCCAGCAATTATCATTTCGCGCTGAAGTTTCGACCTGGTACCCTCTCCCTCTCATTTCAAACCTATGCCTCATATACTGCCTTTGCCCTGCATGGGGCGCAGCAAACGACCAGTCTTGCCCAGGCGTTCCAATCATTCGTTGCCTCTACGCCGTCGCCCGCAATGGAGACAGGCTCCGTCCCGACTCCTCAACCGGCACCGCCATCTACGATGTCGAGCGCTGTTCAAGCGTTTGCTATGGATACGGCATCGGCGTTGCAGGATGAGCTGCAAGGCTGGAATATCGGCTATGGGCAAGAAGAGGATGGCACCGCTGTGCTCTATTTCTTGAGTACGCAGGCGCGAACCTTTGCCCCTAATGCCGTCATGAGCATCACCCTGCCACACATCAGCGCCAACGGCGAAGGGGGCGCACGTGGCACCAGAGTCGAACTGCTCTATCAACAATTGACGTTCGGCGACGATACCACGCCTCTGAGCGGTCGCCGCCAGATTTATATCAGCATCGTCAATCAACGCGGCCAGAAACAAATACCGCTGCATGTGAGCTTTGTTGGCTTCAATAGTATTTTGAACGACGGCCACACGCCAAATACGCTCACGTTGCGCATCACCAATATCTTACAGGACGGCGTGATCGCGCTCAATCCAGTGGGCAGCAGCACGCCCTCACGGTTTATTCTCTCCTTTGATGTGCAGGACGCCGATGCAGATAGAGATTGGTCACTGGGAACGCCCAGCGAGGTAGGCGCGATTATCGTAACGCCGGTCGATGGGGCAAACTGGTCGTTGACGCCACCATCGGGCCAGGAACAATCGCCCCAATGGATTCTCACACCCAAACAAACCGCGCTGGCAGCGGATCAAGCGTTACAGCTCACGCTTACCGATATCATCACAGCAACTTCGGGGCAGACCAATCTCTATGTGCGCTATGAGAACATTCCGGGGTATTGGGATGGACAGTTTGTGGTCGCGATCGACAAAACGCCGCTGCTCTATCGTGGCAGCAACGTCGGTATCGGAATCACCAATCCAACGGCAACGCTTACCGTCAGCGCTTCGGCAAACCATCTGCAGTTGCGACGAGAGGCGACGGAGAAAACCGGCGACAAGATCCTCTTCTTAGAGCTTTTTCAGGATGATGCTGCCACCCCAACCATTCCAGAGGTCCACCCGGCCATCCGTTTCAATCACAATAATCGGTACTGGCAGCGGATCGAGGCCCGCTCCAATGGTATTCACTTCAAAACAGGGATGCCCGACTCTGATACATACATAGATACGTTTGCTGCTGGCGGACATTTTAGCGGCAATGTTGGTATTGGCACGACCAACCCTCCGGTCACGGCGCTCGAAGTCAAGGGCGGCGACTTCCAGATAGCTGTCACCAATGCCCAGGATCATCGCTGGGGGCTGGTCAACTGGGTGGATGACAAGCTCTATTTCCAGTATCGCGCGGA
>JAICIM010000623.1 GCA_025928885.1 Ktedonobacteraceae bacterium
CCCGTCCAACACTGTCCGGCCCCGGGTCTTCGTTCGCGCCCAGCCCACCCCATCCCGGGGCCCCCCCGGCCCCACATACCCCCCCGCGGCTACGAAACTCTTTGCCGAGTTTGGTTGTTACGATTTATAATCGCTCACGACAAAAGACCTTGCCGTCTTTGGATGGTAGGAGCGATTAGATTACTTCCAGGCCATCGACATCGGGCAAGGGCTGATAGGGGACGTGTGGTTCGCTTTGATACCAGAAAGAGGTTGAAGCGATATCATCTTGCAGGGGGAGATAGCGGTGGCCGCTACGCCAGCCAAGCGCCTGAATGGTCACGCGCAGATCTTGCTCGAAGCGGATCGGGTCCATGATGTGCCAGCGGTACATGCCGAAGCGCTGCTGGCTGCGATAGAGTCCGTCCGGCTTGATCACCTGTGGCAGGCCAAGAAATGGTGTGGAATAGACGCCGTAGCTGCCCTGGGGATGTTCAAAGTTCCACGCACCGCCGAAATAGTCTTCGGTGCCGGTCCCGCAAATAGTGGGAAAATCGCTATCGCCATCGAGATAGAATTTGATCTCACCTTCGCCCCACCAGCCAGTATTGTTACTCTGCCATGCCAGATAGGTGCCAACGTAATGGCCCATGCCCCGCACGTTATCGAGTAGTGTGTGAACCTCTTTATAGGGAAGAGGATTGTTGCGCCGCCACTGAGCGTGGAAGTAGCCAGCATCTTCGGGAACATCGGTCAGCGTGTAATCGATCTGGTAGTAGACGATGGCATCTTCAGCACCCACATTCTCCAATGTCAGGCGGGCATGCTGGCGAAATGGCATCTCCCAATAAGAGTTCATGCCACCAGCCGGGTTGACCGCGATGGGCTGAGAGTTGACATTGCAGCGCTCGCACCAGCCATTAACGAAGAAGTCGCCCAGCGGACACTCTATCGAGGGTTGTGCTTCGCCATCCCAGTAGGCACGCAGGATCAGCCTGCGCCAGTTGGTGGGAAACGTGGTCAGCCAGAAGTGTTGTATCGCGCCCGACCCGTCGATCTCCCCCAGCGTAAACGTGCTGTTGGCAGCAATTTTGACGGACGGCGAGATTTTCCAGCCCTGCCCCAGATCGCGTGCGCAACTGGCCCCTGTTCCCTCCGTCGCCATGCCGCCGCGTCCCTTCTCGCCAGTGAAGTTCTCAGGACTGATCGAGCGTGTTTTTGCGAGCGAAAGCCGCGAAATATTGCCCAGGCCCATTCCCAGGCCATTAAAGTTGTACTGCGTTGTCACTCTGTATGATCCTCCAAAAGAATAATATATGGTAAAATATCTTTTGTACGGATGTGATAAATAATGTCCGTACAACTTGGATATCCTCCTTTTCTCTTTTTGAGATATATTTATTGTATACGCTGGAAAAGCGGGGCCAGCGCATGATACGTCTCTTTATAGAGCGCATAGCCCTCGTCGTAGATCGCGTGCATTGACAGATCTGGTTCCACTGTGACACCTGGATGGACCATCGCCTGACCCGCCGTTTGCAGATCGGGATAGACTCCTGCTCCAACAGCGGCACAGATGGCGCTGCCAAGCGAGACGGCATCCGGGACGGTGGTCAGCGTGATGGGAACGCCAGCGACACCGGCCAGGATTTGTAGCCAGAGCGAGCTGCGTGTCCCGCCACCACAGGCCGTGATATGTGTTGTTGGCACTCCCAGTTCACTCAGCTTTTCCAGAATGTGTCGGTTGCCGTAAGCGGTCCCTTCATAGACGGCTCGCAATAGATGGCCCGGTCCATGCGCAGTGGTCAGACCCCAGATGGTGCCGCGTGCGCGTGGATCTTTAATGGGCGTGCGGCTTCCCTGCCAGAAGTCAAGCACTGTCAAACCATCGGCTCCGGGTTGAATGACGGCGGCAGCTGCATCGGCGGCGACATAGCGCTCGGCCCCGACTGGCAATGCTCCTCCCAACAGATCGAGCAGCCAGCGAACGGTGCCGCCTGTGCTGGCCTGTCCCGCCTCAATCGTCCACTCACCGGGGACGACCGCATCCTCGAATGGACCCCACAGGCCGGGATCGATGACTGGTCCCGGCGATTGCACCAGCTGACAGGTTGAAGTACCGGTGATGAGAGCCAGCGTGCCAGGTGCTAAGACGTTCATGCCGATCATACCTGCATGGGCATCGATGCCGCTCATCGACACGGCTATTCCTGCCTGCAATCCCAACTCTTGAGCGGCCTGCGTGGTCAACTCGCCAGCTTTGACGCCCATTGGCACGACTGTCCCCGGCACTTTCTGCGGTAGGTCTGCCAGCCCCACGCTCTGCAATAAACTGAGCGGCCAACCAGCGGGTGTGGTAGCATCGGCGTTGGCGCGATAATGCCACTTGGCGGCGGCGCTGTTTAAGGGTATGGCCCAGGTGTCGGTCAGACGCCAGGTGAGCCAGCCCATTTGCTCCACCAGATAGGTTGCCTGTTCCCAGAGGGCTGGTTGCTGTTGCTTGAGCCAGAGCGCTTTGGGGATCGGCCATTCCGCAGGGACATCGCCGCCGCAATAGCGCAGCACCGGATCATGTGTCGCCGTCAGTTGTCGAGCCTGTTGAGTTGCCCGCAGGTCCATCCACATAATACTATCGGTGAGCGGCCTGCCCGCAGCATCGGTGAGCAGGATATCGCACGGCGCGTCGATGGCGAGGCCAAGCACGCGTGACGTATCCACATGGCTTGCATTCAGACAGCCGCGCACCGCCGTTACCAGCGCGTGCCACCAGTCGGCGGGACGTTGCTCTGCCCACCCGGCCTGCGGATAGAGCGTTGTGTAGTTCTGATCGTAAAAGTGAAGCGGCTCCCCTTGCAGGTTGAAAAGACCTGCACGCAGGCTGGTCGTCCCTGCATCGATGCCCAGGACATAAGCATTTAACCTGTCCGCTGTACTCATAATCACTCCTCAAATGGGTTAGCGGCCCTCGCCATACACGCGTGCCTCGATGCCCAGCAGGTCGGCAACCGTGCGCAACTCCTCGACCCAATCGCCATAGACGGCGTGAATATGGTTGCTGGCATAGGTTGCGATAAACTCGTCGGCGGAACACTCGAAGCGGGTAAAGGCGTGCGGCCACGCCAGATCAGTCTGCTTCATCAGTGACATGTTCTTCTCTGCATCGTATTGTACAAACTCGCCACGTAGAATCGCCAGCCAGTACTTGCCATTGAGCCGCGTCAGGCGAGCAAACGTCGCCTTGCCGGGATGCGCCAGATGATGCACGCTCGCGCCACCAGCCGGGAAGTAGAAGCCCTCCGGGTAGAAGTGGACATGGGGCAGATTGTCTTTCGAATCAAACGAGCCGCCCGCGAAATAGGTTGCATGCTCGCCGGAGTTGCACAGATCCCAGATGCCCAGGTCGGCGCTGGCCGTCTTTTTCTTCCTGGCAAACTGGAATAGCTTTCTCTGGCCCCTCACCATCACCAGCGATCAGAACCTCTGGATGGTTCAGATTGGCATCGCAGCATTTCAGCAGCAATACTCTTCAGCCTGGAACTACATTATGGCGGCTTCAACCGTTGCGGCGGTGCCAACGTTAGCGCTGTTTTTCTACCTGGTGGAATCGATCAAATCTTCTGGCATCAAGTAGGGTGTGCTGAGGTTGGCAGGAAAAATCACGGACCTTGCCAATCTCAGCAAAAAAACGTTTACGCGCGTTTCACGACCGCCAGACGCTGCTGAAATGCGGTGAACGGGCCGCTATGATTGGCCGGGATATGCCCGTGAATGTGCGTCCCGTTCTCTTCGTAGTCCTCGCTGTCGATGGTGCCGAAGCGATGGAAGAGGGCCACCAGATCGCCGCGCTCGTAGGGAATCAACACATCCAGTTCAACGAATTGTTGGATCAGGGTGTCGCTGATGCAGCGCAAAAGCGCATCGATGCCGATGCCGTCGATGGCTGAGACGCGTACATTCGGCAATTTCGCTGCCAGCCCTTCCAGATGCAGCTGCATATCGGCTGGCATACGATCGATTTTGTTGAGCGCGATGACCACTGGCAGGCCGCCCGCGCCGGTCTCCTCCAACACCTGCTCTACGACTTCGATCTGATGCAACACATGCGGGTGTGAGGCATCGACGACGTGTAGCAACAGGTCGGCCTCGCTC
>JAICIM010000124.1 GCA_025928885.1 Ktedonobacteraceae bacterium
CTGAGATGGATCGGTGTATTCGATGGTGATGTAGAGATACCACTGACCATCACGATCGCGAAAGACATGGGGATCGATGGCCCAATCGACGAGGGTGCTGGTCAGGTCGTGGCCGCTATCAACGAACGGTCCCTCTGGTTGATCGGCGATGGCAACGCGAATGCAACTGGAGAACTCCTCGCGATAATGAACGGCATAGTAGAGCAGGAATTGCTCGTTGTATTCCGTTACTTCAGGCGCCCAGTAAAAGAAGTGATCGGCGCTGAGGGCCGGGAGCGCTTTACCGGCAGCGGTCCATGTGATGAGATCGGTGCTGGTCAGAATCGGGAACACATGAGAGCCGGAGGCGGGATGCGCTTCTGGCTCGGTGGCATAGGCGTAGTAGCGTCCTCGCACTTTGAGGAGAAAGGGGTCGGCAAATGGGTGTAACCAGAAAGGATTATGCATGGTGATCAGTTCCTATTTACAACGTTGTAAAGACTATACCATAGAGAAAATACAGTTGTCAATGCCGGTGATAGCGGCTGAACTCCAATTGACATCTGTATGCGCGTATGATACAGTTTTGATCGAACTGATCCATTGTTTGTATTTTTGAAGAAGTGGAAATATATACTGTGGTCGCGACGTTGAAGGATGTTGCACGCCGGGCAGGAGTTTCGGTAAAAACGGTTTCCAACGTTGTGCATGGGTATGCGTATGTGACGGAGGGGATGCGTGAGCGTGTGCAGAAGGCGTTGGAGGAGTTGAACTATCAGCCAAATTTGCCGGCGCGATATCTGCGTAAAGGGCGGATGGGCGTGATTGCCCTTGCCATCCCTTATTTGAATAATCCCTACTTTGCGGAGATTGGCAAAGCTGTGATAGCGGCTGCCTCTGCTCATGGTTATACGGTCTTGCTCGATCATACTGACGGCGAGCGGACAAAGGAGGCGCAGGTGTTAAGCGGGATGCATCCCCGGTTGATCGATGGCGTTATTTTGAGTCCGCTGGCCCTGGATGCGCAGGATCTTCAGCCGCGCCAGGTTGAGACGCCGCTGGTCTTGTTGGGAGAGCGCCTGATGAAGATTCCCTACGATCATATCCTGATCGATAACGTTGCGGCGGCGCGTGTGGCGACCGAGCATTTGATCCAGATGGGGAGGAGACGTATCGCCGCTATCGGGATACAGAATACCTCAACCGGAGAGACCGCGCATCAGCGTTTGCGAGGATATTATGAGGCACTGGAGGCGGCAGGGCTGCAACTCGATCAACAGCTGCTCATTCAGTCGCTAGCGTATAATCGGGCCGATGGAGTGCAGGCGATGCGCCACTTGCTCACGCTGGATCAGCCGCCGGATGCGGTCTTTTGCTTCAACGACTTGCTGGCGCTGGGAGCGAGCCGGGCTATTTTTGAGGCCGGGCTGCGCATCCCTGAAGATGTTGCGCTGGTGGGCTTCGATGATATCGAGGAGGCACGCTTTGCCACCCCTTCGCTAACCACGCTTGCCCCGGACAAGGCCAGGATTGGTGAGCTTGCAGTTGCTCATCTCGTGAGGCGTATGAATGGAACGTACAACAGTCCGGCAGAGCAGATAGAGGCCCCATTTCGGTTAATGCAGCGCGAAAGCACGCTGGGACGTGGGGCGATGGATCGGTAGGGGGCATGAGTTGACCTATCAGGCCCGCCGGTCGTGCTAGCAGAAAAAGGCTTTTGGGCGACTTGACAGGGGTTGTTTTCTCTGATATGATTTATTCAACGGACGTTGAATGAACATCTGTATGAAAATGAGTGGTGGGTAATATGTCAGAAGAGAAGGATCGCGTAACCAGTCGCGATATCAAGGCTCAGGAGCGGCGGCAGCAAATCCTCGTGGTCGCGAAGAAGTTGTTTGCCGAGAATGGCTATCATGCCACCTCTATGAGGACGCTCAATAAAGCGCTGGGCGTAGCCGAGGCATTGACCTATCACTATTTTCCAGGCGGGAAATTGGAAATTTTGCAGACCATTATACGAGAAGGTCAGGCGGCAAGAATTGCCGAAGTCAAAACTCTGGTCCCCCTGTTTCATGATGACCTTTCATTGCGGGAGGCCCTCTTGCTTGCGGCTCGTATCGGTGCCAATCTCTTTACTGCTGATAAAGAACTGCTTCAGATTGTGATGCGGGAGAGAAATTGGCTGCGACGGGAGGCGTGGTTGGCTATGCTGATCGAGGGTGATACTCCTGCACAATTTTTGTACGACTTTTTCACCCGTCGTATGGAGCAGGGGGAGATACGCGAAATGGATCTGCAATTTGCCTTCATGCAGTTTTTTGCGAGTATGGTCATCCATTTTCTCTTTGCCGAGGATGACAGTAGCGATGATACTCACTATATTGAACGATTGGTGGATTTCACCGCCCGTTTATGGTCCAGGTGAGATCGAAAATTTTTTTGTTTTAAAATTCAACGAACGATCAATGAAAAAGGAAGAATATCATGGCGAAAAAATCAAGTATCGATGTATTGATTATCGGCGCAGGGCCGGTTGGTTTGACCCTGGCGAATAGTCTGGCCCGCAGCGGTGTTGCCGTGCGTATTATCGAGCAAGGTGCAGCTCTCCAGAGAGAAGTACGTGCGAAGGCATTGAAGCCTCGTGTAGAGGAAATCTTTGAGGACCTGGGGGTGCTGGATCAGATTCATATACGTGGACAGCGTAATCCGCTGATGCGCTTCTATCAGCGAGAGCACCTTGTGCGTGAGGTCGATCCCGCATCCGAGGCGGCCAATCAATCAACTCCTGACATGCCTTATCGTGGCAGTTTCTGGATCGGGCAAAACAATACGCAGGCGGTGTTACAAGAAAGTCTGGCCCGAAAGAACGTACAGGTAGAGTTTGACAGCCACCTATCAACGGTGACGCAGCAGAACGACGGCGTGCTTGTACAGGTTATTCATGCAGGTGAGATGGAAACAATCCAGGCCCGTTATCTGGTGGGCTGCGATGGGGGACACAGTACGGTGCGCCACCTCGGTAAGTTCTCGTTTCTGGGTGAGACGGTAGAAGGGGAGTGGCATCTCAACGCGGGTGTCGAGGTGGAGGGATTGGACCCTCATTATGGACACTATTGGATGGACGCACCGGAAGGTGTGGTCGGTCTCTCGCACATGCGCTATGACCATCAGTGGGTGTTTCAGGCACGTTTGTCTTCGAATGCAGACGATCTTTCATTGGAAACGTGCCAGCGCATTTTCGCTGAACGCGTGGGACTCCCGAACGTCCAGATACGCGCTCTGCACTGGGCCTCTCTCTGGCGACCGAATATCCGTATGGTTGAGCAGTATCGTCATGGTCATATCTTTCTTGTCGGAGATGCGGCCCATGTTCATTCTGCTGCGGGTGGGCAAGGGATGAACACTGGTATTGGTGATGCATACAATCTTGGCTGGAAATTGGCCGCTGTTCTCGATGGTGCTCCTGAGAACGTACTGGAGAGCTATCATGCTGAACGCTTTCCCGTCGCCCAGGGCGTTCTGGCATCTACGACGATTCATCACAAGAAATTCACTCGGCCCAATGCCGGGAATGCACAACATTTTATCAATCTCTCATTGGGCAAAGATGCTGATCTCTCGCAACTTGACATTACCTATCGAGGTAGTCCCCTGGCGTGCGATCTTGATGACGCGACCGGCATTCGCGCAGGAGACCGCGCTCCCGATTCGCCCTTCCTCTTTTCCTCTCATGGAGAGCGAGGCCGACTCTTCGAGCTGTTTCGTGGGACGCATTTCACCTTGCTGACGTTTGCTAATCAGCCCGCGCCACAACTACCAGATCGCTATCAGGATATCGTACATGCGTATACCATCACGCGTGGAGGCAACATCCTGGTTCCCTCTGATCACGCGTTGCTTGACATCGATGGCTACGCCTATCATTTCTATGGCATCCGGCGAGATGCAGTAATTCTGGTGCGTCCTGATGGTCATATCGGCCTGACCAGCGGCAGCTTTGATGTGCAGCCGATCAGTGATTACCTGCACAAGGTAACTGGTCGATAAGCGGGTGGTCTGAGAGGCCGAGTTTCTGCGCCAGACAGGCATGGACAACCGCTTGAACATACAAAAGCGCATCGAAATGAGATGCACTTCGATGCGCTTTTGTATACCCAAAAAAGTCATGTCAAGGGGCTTGCAAGCGCTTGCAATACTGATATACCATAACTATCGTTTATTGTCAATTGTTTTGACCTATCTGGTACTGTAGCTTTTAAGCGTCAATCTTGCAACTGATGCTCATCAGTTGTGAAGCGTGCCAGCTTTGTTGCCGAACTCATTATTTATAAGCTTCGCTGAGAATTCGCTTGCATATTTAAGATTTTTGGTTGTAAATGCTTTCTTTTTTACTGTATTTCTGGCGTAAGAAGGCGCTATACTTTGGAGGGGAGATGCAAGGAAGGCTATAGAAATTGGTCCTCCCTTCATAACGAAAAGTGGTTCTGGTGGCGCATTTCGTCATATGGTATCTTCTTTTCATTGAGGTTTTTCTATTATGCGTCGGGCGAACAGGAGCGATTATGACACGCAAAGGCTGGTTACTCTTTATTGCTATTTCGGTATTCTGGGGCATTCCCTATTTTTTCATCAAGATTGCTGTGCAGGAGCTGGACCCGTCGGTGGTGGTCTTTGGGCGGGCTGTGATTGGGGCATTGGTGTTGCTGCCAATGGCGATTCGGGGAAAAACGGTGCGTTCAGTCTTGAAGCATTGGCCGATTGTGCTGCTGTTTTCGGTTATCCATATGGTTGGTGCATTTCTCTTAATCAGTTATGGAGAGCAGCATGTTTCGTCATCCCTTACCAGCCTGTTGATTGCTGCCAACCCGATTATGGTTGCGGTGCTGGCGCTGGGCTTTGATAAGAGCGAACGGGTGAACGGGCTGCGACTGATCGGGTTGCTTGTTGGTATGGTAGGATTGGTGGTTTTGCTGGGCTTTGACGTGGGAGGAGATGGACAGATGTGGTTTGGGGTGGCGCTCATTCTGCTTGCGGCCCTGGGTTATGCGATCGGGGCTATGATGCTCAAGCAGCGTCCTCTGGTGGAGCTGCCGAGAACGTCGGTTGCGGCTGCGGAGTGTAGCGTGACGAGTATTATACTATTGCCATTGATCCTCACGCGGCTTCCCGGGCATGTTCCCAGCGTGGGAGTGCTGGCGAGCCTGCTTGTGCTGGGCCTGATCTGTACGGCTCTGGCGCTACCGACCTTTTTTGCGCTCATTGCGGAGGTGGGGCCGAGCCGTGGCACGGTGATTACATATGTGAACCCGGCAGTCTCTGTCTTGCTGGGCGTGACGATCCTTCACGAGTCACTGACGATTGCCACTATTGTTGGCTTCCTCTTAATCATTGCTGGCTCCTGGCTTTCGACGACGGGGGGGATTCCGTTTGTGAACACGCGTACACGAGAAGTGCCACAGGCGGAGATATCTGAATAGTGGTAGTAAGGTCCGACCTCTCAGGTCGGACCTTTTTTTATTGTTTTGCGTTCGTAATATCGGTTTCCCTTATTAAGAACGATTTCCGATATTACGAGTAACGGCAAAGAGGGATGTGTTGCGAATTGGCCTGGGAAGGGGATTGAGGGCAATTTGCTGAGAAGGGTACGTAATATTGGTTGGGGAGCAAGAGTCTGCTCCCCGTTGCTGGTGATCAGCGGCAGGCGACGCGCCAGGCATCGACCTGATCGTGATGCTTTTTCAATGAGTTGAAGTTCATTTTGTTGGCCTGCGGGCAGAATGCGGACGTATCGAGATCGTATTCAACCTCCATAACGGCCTTTCCTGCCTGAATGAAGGGGACGAAAGAGTCGCACTCGCTGTAATTGAAGCATTCTTCGTCGAGTTCCCAGTCGAAGTAAGGGAGCAGGGTTTTGGCCTGTTCGGGATCGTTTTTGAGGGCTACTGAGAGGCCGCGTTTATGTGCCTCGTTAGCCAGCCAGCTATTGAAGGTGAGCTGGTCGGAAGCTTTCAGCGGGAAGCCGGTATCGTTGGAGTAGCCGTCAACGTTGTCAAATTCGACACCATCATAGCCTCTGCTTTTGCACATATCCATACGGTGCTGCAAGAGGGGACCGATGATGGAGAGGTTGCGAATGTCGAGCCAAACCTCGCCGGGCCAGCCATTGCTCTTGCCTTTGACGCTGCTGGGGAATTGAGAGGCATCGGGCCGCCAGTTCTCCCATGTGCCAGCATCGATATAGCAGATGACGACACGGTGAGCCTGATGGAGCGATTTCACGGTGCTGGCATCGTTGTTGAACATATCGATATCGTACATGGTGACGTTAAACGAGGTATCGAGCGTGCCGGAGAGTTGCCATTGCCAGCTTGTCTTGAGGGCCGGATGCCAGCAATTGGGACAGTTGATAGGAGCGGCCAGCGTAGATGCTGGTTTTGACTTGCTGGGGGCGGCGTGAGCCTCTGTGCCACAGGCAGTGCTCAAAAGCATCAAGAACAGCAGGGAGAGAGCGAACAAAAGCTGGTAGGATTTATGCATTGGCGAAGAAATTCGCTGTATGGTCACGGTGTTTCTCCTTGTGGGTATTGTATTGAACATCCTTATTCTCTATCGTGCGACGACAGCATACCCGCTGGATGGGTGTAGGGGATAGCGCTTCGTTTGCCCGATTTCTACGGATAGGTGCGAAGCGCCATCCTTGCTCGAAAGGCGGGTTAACTGCCGTTCGATTGTATCACGCCGTCGGCGTCCTGCACAGCTTTCGTAGTACCTTGTGATACCGAGAGCTGGCCGAGCCAGACCTGATTGAAGGTATCGTCGATTTTCGATTCGGCCTCGTTGAAGACCGGGGTGATGGGAGCGCTGACGGTCTCTCCTCCAGCTTCATTGAGGAAGGGGGATACGTCGATGCCCTGCTTTTTCCAGTACGCGGCGAACAGGGGAGCGGCGCTTTTCACGCCAGGCCAGACGATACCGTTGCCGGCAACGATCTCCTGTGACTGGGTTGAGGCGAGCCATTTGAAGAGTTCCCACGCTTCCTGGGGATGAGCGGTCTTCGCGTAGATAGTATCGGCGAGGCCGTTGAGGACGCTGATTCGTCCTTTAGGTCCAACGGGAAGCTCCATGATGCCAAACGGGAAATTGACCTGTTTGGCGAGATAGGAGACGTTCCACGAGCCGGTTTCGATCATCGCCACCTTGCCGCGTGCGAAGAGCTGGGTCATCGCGTCGCCGGAGTTGTTGGTCTCGCTGGCGGATGGTGAGACGTGCCATTTGCTGATGAGATCGACGAGATACTGGATCGCCTGGATATTGGCGGGCTGGTTGTAGAGGAAATGCTGGCCGAATGGTTTATCCATGAAAGAGCCGCCGTTCATGGCCATATAGTTCCAGTAGATCTCCTGGTTGAGGTTGGCGGAGATGAAGCCATACTGGGAGACGGAGCCAGCGTTGAAGCCAGACTGATCGGGATGCAGGCCGCTTTTGTCAACGGTAAGTTGCTGGGCCAGTTTGACGAAGGAGCCGCCATCGGTTGGATTCCAGGTCAGATCTTTGGGAACGGTGATGTTCTGTTTCTGGAAGAGCGACTTATTGTAGAAGATGGCGATGGTGTCCCAGTCTTTGGGCAGGCCGTAATATTTGCCCTGATAGGTATATTGTTTGAGCAGGGCGGGATAGTAGATCGAGGTGTCCAGCTTGTCCTTCTGCATGAAGGGGGTAACATCCATGAGCTGGTTCTGGACGACGTAATGAGGGAAATAGGTGAGATCGCTCCAGAAGATGTCCGGCGCGGCTCCAGCGGCGATCTGAGTATCGAGTTTTTGCCAGTATTGGTCGTAGTCGGCCTGCTGAATCGTAACCTTGATGTTCGGATGTTGTTTCTCGAAGACATCGATCGATTTCTGGTAGCCAACCTGCTCATTGGAATCCCACAGGGCGTAAGTTAGATTGACCTTGCCGCCGCTCTGGGCCGGGGAGCCGCCACAGGCGCTGATGGCGAGCAGCAGCAGCGTGGCGAGTAGAGCGAGGGTAAGCCATTGCAGTGCGGGTCGAGCGTGGCGAGGGTAAGATCGCCGGGAACGTGTCTGAGTGATGTGTTGCGATCTGTCGCGGATGCAGCTTTGCATGTTGGTCTCCTCTCAGGCAAATAAAATACGAGTAACTCTGCTTCGGGCCTCTCCCACACGTGCGGGAGAGGCGGCGTTGTGATAAATAGGGCTTACTTGAAACCGCTGAGATGAATAGAACGAACGATTTGTTTCTGAAAGACGAAGAACAGGACGAGCAATGGTCCCAGGATGATAAAGGTTGCAGCCATCATCAGGTTCCATTGTGCGCCATGCATGGATTGGAATGAGGCGACGCCGACGCTGAGGACGCGTAAATCGTCGCTGTAGGTGATGATGAGGGGCCAGAGGAAGTCGTTCCAGGCCTGAACGAAGGTAATAATAGCTAGAGTGGCTAGGATGGGACGGCTTAATGGGAGAATGACCTGGGCGAGAATTTGCAGGGTGTTGGCTCCCTCAATGCGGGCCGAGTTTTCGAGGTCTTCGGGAATGCTGCGGAAAAACTGGCGCATCAGGAAGATGCCATAGGGCGAGCCGAGTACGGAAGGGATAATGAGAGCGTAGTAGGTGTTGATCCAGCCGAATTGCTTCATCAGGATGAACATAGGGATGAGCGTGACGATATTGGGTACCATCATGGTTGCGAGGTAGAGCCAGAAGAGCGTATCGCGGCCAGGAAAGCGCATACGGGCGAAGGCGTAGGCGGCGAAGGTGCTGAAGATGAGCTGGCCGATGGTGGAGAAGGCGGCGTAGATCAGCGTGTGGGCGACGTAATCGGGAAAAGCGTATTGTGTGAGGACGGTGTTGTAGTTATCCAGGGTAAGCATTGTTGGCAACGACCAGGGTTCGCCAGAGAAGATCTGGTTGGCGGGCTTGAACGAGGTCAACAGCACCAGCCAGTAAGGAAATATCGAGAGCAGGACACCAATAAGAATGACCACGTACCAGATAGTGTAGCCTGGAAGGCGGCGCATAAACATGATTTGGGCATGTTTTTCCGGGGTCACGTAATTTCTTCTGACCGGAAGATCAGAGGTACTGAACGAATTCATTGCGAACTCTTCCCTTTCTAAACGCGGGTGCCGGCTGTACGTTATCCATAGTAGATGTTATTAACTCAGATCGTAGGTTGTGCGATTACGGAAATAGAGTGCGAGAATCAGGGTTACGAGCATGAGAATAACAAAGAGCAACATGGAGAGAGCGGAGGCGTAACCGGCGTGGAAGAACTGGAAAGCTTCTTTGAATATGTAGTAGTTGAGCACATTGGTAGAGCCGGCAGGTCCGCCTTTTGTCATGGCATAGACAGTATCGAACAACTGAAATGAGCTGATGAAATTAGTGACGAGAACGAAGAACATCGTTGGATTGAGCAAAGGGAGCGTGATGTTAAAGAAGCGTTGTACGGGTTTCGCGCCATCGATGCCAGCGGCCTCGTATAGATATTCCGGGATGCTCTGCAAACCAGCCAGGAAGAAGAGCATGGTGTAGCCGACGTTGCCCCAGATAGTGACAATGGCGACAGCGGGCAGGGCTTGTTGTTGGGACGAGAGCCAGGTTAGCCCGTGGATGCCGAAGAAGACCAGGAAGCTGTTGAGAGCGCCGTATTGGGGATCGAAGATCCATTGCCAGACGATACCCATTGCGACCGGTGTGGCCATCCAGGGAACGGCGAAGAGGGTGCGAAAGATGCCGATGCCCGGCAGGCGCTTATTCATAAGGAGGGCGAGAAGCAGGGCAAGCACGGTTTGTAAGGGAATATTGAGCAGAACGAAATAGGCAGTGACGAGCAGTGATTGATGGACGGTGGGACTTTGAAAGAGCTTGACGTAGTTTTGCAGGCCGATGAAGCGTGGGTCGGAGATCAGTCCCCAGTCGAAGAAGCTGAGTACGGCAACCGCGATTACGGGCAGGAGCAAGAAGAGCAGGAGGCCGAGCAGGCTGGGGAACAGAAAGGTATATGCCTGAATAGCCATCCGCCTCTCGAAGTTGAGCCAGCGGCGAGGACGAGTGTCTCTGCTGGTAGGAGAGGTGTTAGAGGCGGTAAAATATGATTCTGAAAGGCTGTTGAGGGAAGGGGAGTTAAGAGGTGTGAGCCTCTGCCGGTTCAGGGAGTTTAGCCTTTGATGGTTGTTAAGAGGTGCCGCCTGCTCAGGAGGGCTTTTGGCGTTGTGTGGCAGATGTTGCATACAGCTACTCCTTTGTATAGAAAGTAGGGATGATAAAAATATGGCTCATGTACCCGCGTACATCCCTTATGTGGGTGATAGTACCATCTCTTTTTGGCATTGTCAAGAGAGTGCGCTAACGCGACTATGCCGATATAGATAGAAAACCAATAGAAAAATGGTGAAGAGAAGAGTATATTTTCTAGCATGAGTGGAGAATAGGGGAAGAAGAGGAGAACCGAGAGCGTTTTGTCTGCGCTGGAACTGTGTAGAGCAGACATAGTGGGCAGGAGTTGTGAACGCGCGTACTCTTGACAAGGGGAAGAAGAGATGCTACTATCGCCTCATAGGGATGTACGCGGGTACATGACTAGAGTAAGGAGATCGTTATGGTGACGAGCGAGCAGGTCGCTCAGCTAGCGGGGGTCTCGCGTGCGACTGTTTCGCGTGTATTGAATGGTTCGGCGCGTATCAGTGATGATGCGAGAGAGCGTGTGCATAAAGCGATCAAAGCGCTCGGGTATGAACCGAACGTTGTGGCGCAGAATCTGGCTCGACCACGTTCGCGTATGATTGCATTGGGCCTTTTTCATGAGAATGAAGGGCTGGCAATTTCGCAACTGGGGCGCACGGAGAATTATTTTTATATCGATATGGTCAGGCATATAGACAGTTGCGTGGCGGAGATTGGTTATGATCTTTTTATGCCGTCGTTGCCACGGAGCAAGCCGGAGGGTTACATTCGTAGTTTGCAGGCCCGCCGTGCCGCTGGAATTATTATGCTGGCCCTCGATCAGTCAGATCCGCGTATTGAGGCGTTGATTCGGGCGAAGATCCCAACGGTTTTTGTGGATACGATGGGGGAGGGGAGCCATGCGACTTATGCGCAATCGAACCATCTGGAGGGTGCGCGGCAGGTAGCGGAGCATTTGCTTGCGCTTGGGCATAGGAGAATAGCTTTTCTGCTGGAGCCATTGAGCAATCCGACAAGTACTGAGCGATTGCTGGGTTGTCAGCAGGTGCTTGCGCGTGCGGGTGTGCCATTTGATCCGGGCCTGCTCTGCCAGAGTGGCTGGAGTACGGATGAGGCGTATCAGGCGGCCAAAGCATTTCTCAGTCGGAGGCGGGACTTTACGGCGATTGTTGCAGGAAGCGATATGATGGCTATAGGGATTTTGCGGGCGCTCTACGAGGCCAGGCTGCGTGTGCCGGAGGATGTGTCGCTGACGGGTTTTGATGATGTGGTGTTGAGCCAGTACATGACGCCTCCTTTGACGACGGTTCGGCAGGATAAAGAGGCATTGGGCAAGGGAGCGGTGCAGCGCTTAATTGCGCTGATCGAGGAAACGGGCGATGTTTCTCCGCTGATTGTGCCATCGCAGCTGGTTGTGCGGGAGTCAACGGGTCCCGCGCCTGTATCGTCATGACATGTTTTTTATGAAGGAGCATCATTGATTATGCCGCAAGTGACTATTATTGGTGCCGGGAGCGCGGTCTTCTCGCGCCAGCTGATGACCGATATTTTGCAGATTGAGGGATTGGACGAGGGGCATTTTGCGCTGGTTGATATCGATGCTGAGCGGTTGGATCTCTCTTATCGGATCGCCGAGCGGTTGATTGCGCATAGTGGGAAGCGTTGGACGGTGACGGCCACGACCGAGCGGCGAGATGTGCTGGCGGGGAGCGACTTTCTCATTAATACGATCGAGGTGGCCGGGCTAGCGAATGTGCAATATGATTTTGAGCTGCCGATGAAATATGGGGTGAATCAGTGTATCGGCGATACGATTGGCCCGGGCGGCATTTTCAAGGCGTTGCGTACCGGTCCGGCGTGGCTGGACATATTACGTGATGCCGAGCAACTCTGTCCGAACGCGCTGGTGCTCAACTATACCAATCCGATGTCGATTTTGACGCTTGCGGCCCTGACAGGCACGAAGATGCGCACTGTTGGCCTTTGCCATAGCGTGCAGGGAACATCGGAGCTATTAGCGGAGTATCTGGAGGTGCCGCTGAACGAGCTGGAGTGGCGTTGTGCGGGCCTCAACCACAATGGCTGGTTTACGCAATTGCGCTACCAGGGGCAGGATATGTATCCGAAGCTGAGAGAGCGTGCGAAGATCCCTGAAGTCTATGAGCAGGACCCTATTCGCTTCGAGTTTATGCGGTATTTTGGCGCGTTTGTGACGGAGAGTAGCGGCCACTTTTCGGAGTATACGCCATACTTTCGCAAGCGGCCCGATCTGGTGGAGAAATATTGCCGGGCGGAGTATCTGGGAGAGACCGGGTTTTATGCGCACCACTGGTCGGTAGAGCGTGAAGAGAACGATACGGAGATTCGCGAGGTACTTGAGGGGACGCGTGAATTAGATTATACGCGCAGCTATGAGTATGGTTCTAATATTATTGAGGCGGTGGTGCTGAATAGGCCAACGGTGATTTATGGGAACGTCCGTAACACCGGTCTTATTGACAACCTTCCTGATGGTTGTGTTGAAGTTGCCTGTCTGGTGGATCGCAATGGGGTACAACCAACACATTTTGGTGCGCTGCCAGAGCAACTTGCGGCGCTCAATCGCAGCCATATGGCGGTGCATACGTTGATGAGCGAGGCTCTGCTCACACGTAATAAAGAAGCCGCACGCTATGCCCTCTTGCTTGATCCGTTGACTGCTGCTGTATGTTCTCCTGCTGAGATCAGCGCGTTGTTTGATGAGCTGTGGGAGGCCGAGCGCGAGTATCTGCAACCATTTGCATAACCATGAGAGCCTCTTTAATGAAATTTTCCTTACAAACCCTTTCGTAGTCGCGCGACTTTATCGCGCCGGTGGCCCCGCTTATAGAGCCGCCCCAACGCGATAAAGAATTTTGACGAACGTGGAAAGGAGTTGCGTAGTCGCGCGACTACGCAACTCCTTTCCACGTTCGTCAAAATTCTTTATCGCGTTGGGGCGGCTCTATAAGCGGGGCC